>JAFCBY010000018.1 GCA_017610485.1 Candidatus Falkowiibacteriota bacterium | reverse complement strand
AAATCCTCGTCCCTGAAACAGCGCACTATCTGAAAGTATTTGTCAAAGCCTGAAACCATCAGGATTTGCTTGAAGAGCTGCGGGCTCTGGGGCAGGGCAAAGAATTTTCCTGTCTGGACACGGCTCGGGACCAGGAAATCCCGGGCCCCTTCAGGCGTGCTCTTGGCAAGGAAAGGGGTTTCTATTTCGAGAAAACCCTCTTTGTCGAAAAAGTCGCGAAATGCCTTCACCACATTGTGGCGAAGGATTAGATTTTTTTGAAGCTGTTGCCTTCGCAGGTCCAGAAACCTGTATTTAAGGCGCTGGTCTTCCCCTGCCAAAAGATGCTCGTCGATTTCAATTGGAAGTGGTGTTTCTGACGGGTTTAGTATGTCAAGCTTTGTGACACCCACTTCAATTTTCCCTGTCTTAATTGCCTTGTTCTCCGTCCCCTTTGGCCTTTTGCCAACCTTGCCCTCTATCTGGACAACGAACTCCTTTCCAAGCTTTTCCGCCTGCTGGTACGCATCCTTCCCGTTCTTTGGGTTGAACACAACCTGGGTTACCCCATAGCGGTCCCTGATGTCAATAAAAATCAGCTTGCCGTGATCTCGCCTTTTCGAAACCCAGCCCTGAAGAATGGCCTTTTTGCCAACATTCTTCTCGGTCAGTTCGCCGCATGTATGAGTTCTCTTCATTCAAAAGCACCTTTCTCAGAAGAAAAATGGGTGAAAAAACGGTTAAAAGCTTAAGTGTTAGGAAGTTAGACAAGCCTATATCCTAGTTTTTTGGGTGAGCTCAAAAAGGTAGGCGTTTGCAACCCATTTCTTCCCCCGCTTGAAAATCCTTGTTTTGCCTCTTTCGTTCAGTGAGCGAAAAAAGGCCTTGTTTTCCGGCACAAATTCCTTTGTGGACATTTCTTGAAAGGCGACAAGCCTTGCGTTGTAATGCAAAAGAATTTTCCTTAGGGTAGAAGCATAGTCAGTAACAGTGTAAACAGGCAAGAAAATGCGGGTATCTTTGTGCACGTGTTTTTTTGCAAGCTCAAGGAATTTTAGGACGTGTTGGTTTCCAAGCTTGCCGCCGTCAATGGTTTTTGAAAGCTTTGGGCCAATTGATTCAAGGTAAGAAACCGGAACAATTTCCTGCGGAAGGTTCGCAACTATCACATCAAACTTTTCATCAAGACCTGCAAAAAAACGCCCCTTATACAAGGCAAGCTTCACGCCATTAAGCACCGCATTTTTTTCAGCAGCATCTATTGCGTCAGCACTTGTGTCAGTTGCTGAAACAATGCCACCCATCTTTGCTGCAAAGATTGCAAGAATGCCAGAGCCAGTCCCTATATCAACAACCTTTTCACCGGTGGAAATTGTTATGTTGCCCACCATAAAAGGCGTAATGCAAGAGGGGGGAAAGACATCGGGAGTTACCTCTGTCAAAATTTCAAGGCCTCCAAAAGAGTATCTCCGAAGCTCAGGGACCTTGACAAAATGGCTCTTTCGCCTATGCCATGCAGAGCCAAGGCTAGCTGCCACTAAACCTGCTTTGACCATATAAATACTGCGAATAGAATATTTATCAAAACAACGATGGTTTTTTTTGACAAAAAGTAAGTATTTTATTGTTTTCGGGATAAAAGTTAAAATATGGGCAATCTAAAGCTTTTGGATAAGGACAGAGAAATACTGTTTGAACTAAGCCTCAATAGCAGGGCAAGCCTTACAGAGCTTGCAAGAAGAACCGGCATGTCCAAGCAGGCGTTAAGCTATAGGCTTGGCCTCCTTGAAAAGAACAAGGTGATTCTTGGGTACCATGCAATAACAAATATCTACCTTCTTGGAAGAACCCACTACCGGGTTTTTATAAAATATGAGAACATGAGTGCAGAAAAGGAACAGGAACTTGTCCAGCACCTTATAGAAAACCCGAAAATTTCATGGATGGCATACCTTGACGGCGACCTTGATCTGGTATACCTTGTTTGGGCAAAAAGCATACAGGAATTTGAAACAGTTTACGACGAGGTAAACGACAAGTTTGGCACATTCTTTCAAGAAAAACAGCTTTCGATAGCAACAAGAATAGAATATGTGAAATACAGGTTCTTGTCAGACAAAAAAGGCGGAGAAAACATAATATTTGGAGGAACGTTCGGAGAAATTGTACTCGACAAGCTCGATAAAAAAATACTTGAAAGGATTAACATCAACTGCAGGGAATCACTTGTCGAAATTTCGCAGGCCTGCAACTCAAATCCAAAGACCGTAAGGGTAAGAATAAATGCATTGGAGAAAAAAAATGTGATTGCAGGATACAACGTAAAAATAGAACACAAAAAGCTGGGGTTCACACACAGAAAAATTTTCCTTAAGTTGAACGATGTTTCCAAAGAAAAAATCAATGCACTTTCGTCATACCTAAGAGGCCTCAAAAGCACAATCTACCTTATCAAGCCAATAGGCAACTACGACTTTGAATTTGAAATGATGACAAAATCAAACGAGGAATTCCACAACACTATTAAGAGGCTGAGAACAAAGTTTGCAGAAAATATCAAAAACCACAGCTCAGTGATAGTATACACAGAGCCAAAGTCCGGGCAAATGAAAGAATTTTGAAACAGGCTTGACTTCTACATAACAGAGGGTTGGCAGTTAAGAACCTCCAATCGAGTTCAAGGCAATCACATTAGCAGCCTTTTCTTTACCTCTGCAGAGAACTCGTAGTGGTCTTTTTGACGTAAATCAGAGATTAGTTTGCGCATTTCTGCTTTTGAGAGAAGTTTCTTTTCCTTGCATAGCATTAGGAAAGATGCCAGGCTCAGAGTCAAAACGCTGTTTTGCTGGGCAAACCTGCTTGCTGCGAAATCGTCAATCAAGAGCAGTGCCTTTTTTTCTTTTGCCATGGCAATTGCCTCTCTTTCCCCTAAACCAAAGCGTTCGTTGGCGAAGGGCTTGGCTTCAACAACCCCAATCCAATTCGAATGGCCCGGTTTATCAAAGGAAATGGGCAGTTTCTTGTGGAAATTGAATTTAAGCAGCTCAGTATAGACTGCTTTGGGCATTAACGCTTCTTCAGCCCCAAAACAGCTTTTTACCAAATCAAGCCCGCCAATCTTGAAAATGGAGGAGAAGAAGCCTGTGTCAAACACTATTTGCATCAATCATTTTCTTTTTTTAAAGGCTTTTAATTCCTTGCCCAAATCCGACAAAGAACGAGATGCCGCCCTAATCTTTAAGCCCCTGCTTTTCAGCAAACGCTTTGCCTCGTCATAGCTAAGCTCTGCTATTTCAGTAAACTTGCCAATGGAAATTATCCCCTCTTTGTATAATTCCGTTGCCACAGCAAGCCTGACGTCTTTCCTAGAGGAAAGCAAAGTCCTTATTGCATCCCTTACAAACTCGCTGCCACTGTCATAATAACCTGTTTTGGAAACTGCCTCCACTTCCCTCTTAAGCAAGGGGGGCATTGTAACACTCAAAACCTCAGACATAATATCACAATAATATTGTAGTAATATATGGTTTTAAAAGGGTTTTGGCGAGGCAAGCCTTTCTCCCAAAACCTTTCCGTAGACTATTGCAGCTGTGAAGGGATAGCCCGGCAGCCTTCCGCAGTTTTTTGAGCCGTCTGCTGCACATTCCCCGACTGCGAAGAGGCCTTTGCAGCCCAGGACCCCTGCCAGGGGGTCTGTTTTTATGCCGCCTGCCGTGTAGTGGGCTGTTGGCACAATTCTTATGGAGCGGCCGCCCAGGACAAAGTATACCTGGGAGCCGTGCTGCCTGCAGGCCGCAGACTGGAGGAGGAGCTGGTTGAAGCTCTCGTGGTATGAGTCTGCCTCAAGCAATTGCCTTGTGTGATTTGAGAAGACGAATCGGCCCTCATTGTCCAGGAATTCTCCTCGCGAAAGGTCCTTGCCTATGAGAATTTGCCTGCCTTTGTTGAATGCAAGGGGGTGGAGGAAGAGGCAGTGGCTGTTTGCCAGGTGGCCTCCAAGCCCTTGAACCATTTTGAAGAGCCCGTTATTTTGAACCTTGAAGGTGTCGCTGTAGGGGAAGCGGCTGGCAAAGCCGCCTGTTGCAAGCACCACGCGCTTTGCCCTTACTTTGGAGACAATGCCCTCCTTTCTTAGCAGAGCCTGGAAGACACCCTGCTTTTTGGACAGCCCTACAAGCCTTGTCTCGGTTTGAATTGAGGGAATTTCCCTCTGCAGTTTCCTGAGAATTGCCAGGCCGCCTCTTCCCCCGCCCTTTGGAATGATTCCAAACGCCCTTTGCTCAAACCCTATGCCGAGCTCTTCGAACAGGCTTTGCACAAGATTTGCCTTGCTGTAGACAAATTTCATCCTCTGCCTGCTTTCCCCAAGGAAGGAAACGCTTTTTTCCACGGTTTGCTTTAACTCCCCCTGTGGGGGGGTTCGGCAGTGGCCAAAGCTGAGGCTGGAGGTGTTTGCCTTTGGGCTTTTTTGCGCCGTGCATATTAGGTAGCTTGCATTTCTTTTCTGCAGCTCGAATGCCAGGGTGCTTCCTGCAATTCCTGTTCCGACAATTAGGGTGTCAACTTTTTTCCCAGAGCCAAAGTGGATCACCTGGCTTGGCTTTGCCTAGAGAGCGGTTACTGAAGCAGCCAAAGTCGCTCACTTTCAAGGCGCATGAAATAATTTTAGGCCCAAGTGTTTAAATAAGTTTGTGGAACAAGGCTTAAAAACCTGGAAGCCGTAGATTAATTATAAATGTCCGCTAAATCAAGAATTAGAAAGCCTGTTTTTGGCTTTAGGGGTGCTGGGCCAAAAAGAAAGCGTGTTTTGCTGAGCTATATGGCAAAGCCAGGCAGCCGTGTTTTTCCAAAGCATGAGGTAAGGTTTAAGAAGGCAAAGCCTGAAGAAATCAGCATGTTTAGGGAAAAGGGCTGGCTTAAAACAATAAGGCACCACCTTGATGCGCTTATTAGGGGAATCCGATTGCAGGAAAATGTCAGCAGGGGAGAAGCCATAAGAATATCCAGGGAGGAAAACTTTGCGGCTGTAATGAATTTTTTGATTGAGGGAAAAAGGAAAAATTGGGTTTATGAGCTGCGGCTTGATTTGGAACACGGGTTATTTTACTGCAAAATGAGCTTTCCAAAGGATACCCTGCGCGGCAGGCGTGTTGGCACGCCCAAAAGGCTCTCAAGACTTTTCAAGAAGCTTGAGGAAAAAGAATGAAAAAAAAAAAAAAAAAAAAAAAAGAGCCTGGAAAATTCTATAATTGCCTTTTGAGCATTCTACAACAAACTCAGGAAAACTCCATTATCGTTTTCTGGCCCTTTTTGCCAAGGGGCCTTGCCGTTATGCCCAGGCGTCTTTGGATGTAGGACGCGAGCTCGTTTTCAAAGCCATGCATTGTGACCACGAGCTTTGGCTCTGCTTCCTTGATGTAGGCCATTGATTGGGAAAAGTCTGCGTGATCACTCAAAGGAAAGGTTGTGCTGAAACTGTTTCTGAACTGCCAGCCAGTTGCCATTCCCGAAAAAATCCTTTTGTGCAGCGAGAATTCGAGGACCTGAAGCAGGTTGTGGTTTACCAGGGAGGGCGGCATTATGAGGACAGGGCTATCGTTGAGATTGTGGTCGAGCTTTATGTAGTCCCCCAACAAAACCTTGTTTGCCTCGTAGACTTTGTTATTTCCGTAGATGCGATCGTGCACCAGGGGGGTGATGCCAGCGTACTCATTCACGACCTTGGTGAGCTCCTGGGCCTTGCCCAAGGCATAGCCTGCAAGCACAACAAAGCCCTTCTTGGATTTTTCCTTGACAAAGGAGCCGATCTGCTGGTAAACCTCTTCCCTTTCTGGAAAGGAGTAGCTTGGAAGCCCAAACGTGCTCTCCATTACAAGAATGTCGCTCTTCAGAGGGGTTGCGCCCTTTTGGATAATGCTGTCCTGCATTTTGAAGTCGGAGGTAACGGCAACTGTCTTCTCGCCTTCCACGAGAACCTGGGCGCTTCCAAGAATGTGGCCGGAGTTGTGCAGTGAGACTTTGGCGCCTCCAAGCGCAAGCCCTTTTCCAAAGTCCATGCCAAAAACGTTTCCGTTTCCCTTTCCCATGCCCTCAAGCAAGTCCCTCGTTGGCTTTGAGCAAAAGTATTTGGTTACCTTGTTAAGGCCGACGTGGTCGGAGTGCCCGTGGGAGATAAATGCCTTTTCTTCCTTGCAGCTTGCCTTTGCATCTATTGGAATTTTTCCGACAAAAAGGCCCCTGTTGGCGTAAATTTGCATGGCTCAAGTATTAGGGCATAATTGAATAAAAAGGCGTGGGATTTTGGAACTGGAAAAGTATTAAAACCAAGTTTGACTTACTTATAATGGGTTTTTTTATGGTTGAAGCGGAAAAGCTTGTTTCGGAAATTGTCGAGAGAATCAATGCATTGCAGGAGAGCATTAGCAGGCAGCCGTGGAGGAGTGCTTCAAGAACAAGTTTTGTAAGGGCTTTGGACGAGGGCGCTTCCGAACTCAAGGAGCTTGAAGGGCTTTTTAGGGATGCTGCCAGGCAAATTGAGAAAGACCCAAGGACAGGCAGCCCTGACCTCAAGCCGTTCCTGAAAGAGCTTGGAATAGTTTTGAGGATTCTTGAAAAAAACCTCGATTTTGAGAAGGGGAAGAAAAGCCATGCCAAGACAATAAGCGATTTGGACTCCGATGAAACTCCCGACCTGTATGCAGACCTCGAGCAGCAAATCCTTGGAATTCTTTTGAAGGCAAGGTATTCGCTTGAGAGGGCAACCGTCTTCTTTAGGAGGCAGGGCTTAACACCGCTGACCGGGAAGAGCACTGCAAGCCAGGTAATGCAGATTCTTGACAGGAAAGAGGACGAGCTTCAGTCCCTGAGAACAAAGTATGAGGACATCAGGAAGAAGAGTTATTTGGGTTACTTTGAGGAGGAGAGCCTGGCAGACACAGAGCACGATTTGGGCGAGCTTAGCAGGAGAATGGCACTGGGTGCGGACGAGCTGAGCAAAAGTATTTCCTTCCACAAGAGCCAGATTGAATACATTGAAAACAGCTACAGTGAATTGAAGCAAAAGCTTGACTCTTTGGAGGAAGTATTTTTGGCCTACAGCGAAAAGTCCTCCGAACTCATAAAGAACCTGAAAAAGGAAAGGGATTACGCCAAAAAAGTGGTTTTGGATGTGGAACACGAGACCCTGCAGTTGAGAAACACTTACACCAGAGAGCTCTTGAACCTGCAGGAAAACAAGCTGGCTGCCAAGGCCGAAGCTGAAAAGAAGTTTTTGAAAAAGGTAAAGGACCTGCAGAAGAAGCTCGACGAGCAAGAGGACTTGACAAAGCATTTCAGGAAGATTGCTGAAGAGAAACTCAAGAAAGAGCACGCGCTTGAAGAAAAGATCAAAAGGCTAACCCTATTTGTTAAGACCAAGGAAAAACACGAGCGTGTAAAGAAAGAGCTTATCAAGAAACCGCGGAAGAAGAAGGCCGAAAAGCCAGGCAAGAAGAAGGATTGAATGGAAAAGCGCTAAAAGCCCTGCTTTTCCTTTGGCGCAAAGGCTTCTGGCTTGAACAAGTAATCCAAGAGAAAGCTTGACCATTTCTTGGCGAGCTTGCCCTTTTCCTCACGCAGCCTTAGTTTGCCAAGTTCAGGCAGCTCCGATTCCTCAACAACCTTCACAATCTTCGTCCTGTCACGCATCTCAGTCTCAATCAGCTTGTTCAGCAACGCCTGAATCTTGAAGTCAAGCTCTTCATAGAGCACAAAGACAAAAACCAAATCGGCTTCCTCCAGAATATCGTTTACGGCGGCGGGCACGTCCTCAGGAAAGGGGACAAAGACAGTGTCAACATCCAAGTCGGCAATCTTGTTCCTCAAAAGGCCCTCAAGCTCTGGAAAGAAATTAATGCCTGTTTTGCTGTCACTTACGAGAAAAATGTGCATTTTAACCGAATAAATAATAGGCAGAAATTATTAAAATAACCTTGCCGGGCAATCAACTGACTTTTACATAGCTTGCGTATGTTCCGTAAAAGTTGTCAAAAAGGATTAAGGTGTTTCCGCTTATGGCAAAGGTGTAGAAGAAGGTGCCGTAGGCGCCGTTTAAGGCAAGGGTGTTTCCGCTGATGTTATAAGTGCCGGAAACAAACAAGGCGCCGCTTATGTAAGACTGGTAGGTTCCGTCTGCATTGAACACGGCGGTTTCGTTGACCGGCGCATTGTACCACCTTCCAGCCAGGGGATTGGAGGAAGGCTGCACAGGACTTACTGGTTTTGAAAAAGAAATTGTTGAGCCTTCCGAGTCAGTGATTTGAAGGCTGTTGCCTGAAGAAGTGTAAGAGTAGGCTGTTTCCCCTCCCTTGCCTCCCAAGAATATTTCGCCCCCTTTTGTGTGAAAAGTGCCTACAATAACATTTTGTTTGACTTCCCACACATAGCTGCCGTTCTGCTTGAATTCCAGGTAGCCAAGCTCGTTGACCCATTTTCCAAGGATAGCCAAATCAATTTCTTTCTCGGGCTCTTCCTGTTTTATTCCGTCCTTCCACAGTACATACTTTCCGCCTTCAAACAGCTCGGTAAGCACAAGCTTGTTTTGGGCTGCTTCAACCATAAACACAACATAAACCGGTTCGGCTTCACCTGCGTCTATGAGAAAGCTCATCAAAGGCAGGCCATTGTTGTTTCTAAACCAGTAAACGCAGGAATTTTGCTTTATTCCAACAATTGACGTGCAGGTCCCGTCAGCAAGAATGTTGAAGCCAAGGCCATCTCCAAGCCAGTTTCCGGCCACGTCGGAGTTTGAAACTGATGGGTTTGGCTGAGGCTGGCCGGCAACGGTTATGGGTTCAAACAGGGCTCCAAAGTTTCCAGAGAGGTCTCCCACGAACAAGCCAACCATGTATTGCCCTTCGGGCAGCAGCGTCAGGTCAATCCACAGGCCATCGTCTCCGAAAGAGATGCTGTCGGCGTTGGCAACGCCGTACTCCTGTGTCTGCATGTTATAGAACTCCATATAGGGCGTGAAAGAATCGCCTTTCTGGGGCGTGAAATCGCTTGGCACCTGCTGCGCCCCTATGTCAGTAAGCCTTGTTGCTTGAAGCAATTGCCCTGTTCTGTAGTCAAAAACAAGCCTTGCATCAAAGGGTTTTGCCTCATTTGCTTGCTTGTAGCTGCCGCTTGCGGAAAAATAGTAGTCTCCATCTCCAAGCGGATACAATGGCGCAATGACCTGCTTTTGGCCGTTTGTCAGCACCTCGGCCGCCGGAGCCCAAGTGAAATCGATGTTGTTTTCACCGTCAAAGAACTCAGGCAATTTCCTTTCACCTTTATAATCGGTATAAGCCTGCGTCAAAGGATGGTTGTTCAGCATGAAAATCATGTCACCTTGCACTGTTCCAATTACCCTGTAAAGCGTGACAATGTTGTTTCCTGTTGCAGTCCCGTAAAGGCTTACCGGGCTGTTCATGTTCACGGTTTTTGAAGAAACCCTGTCAATCACAAGGCTTGGGGCAATCTCATCAGTTTTCTCAGCCGCAATATAAGCCTTTAGAAAATTATCCCATCCGCTTTCAACTGCAAAATGCGAAGCTTCCGGGTAAGCCTGCTGGTAAATTATTTCATCCTCAGGAAAGTAAACCGCCAGGCCGTTTGCAAACGGATGCTCTTTTCCATGGTACTCTGCTATAAGCATTTCATTCAACGCTGCTTTCAGTTCTTCTGCAGCAGTCCCAAGCCCGGCATCGTTTATCTCCTGCGTTGCAAGGCCTGCAAAGTCAAGCAGGTCATAGCTGCTGACCGATTTTACGGTTGCCATTCCGCCAAATTTTGCAAAAGCCTCGGCGAAGTAAATGCTTCGCCCTATTTTGGGCCAGTTCTGTTCAACGTTTCGACTAAGAGCCACGGTAAACTTGGCCGCTGCACCAGCAACAATATCCATTTTTCCCAGATCATATGCAGCCAAGGTCGTAAACGGCTGGGGAACATCCTCTGTGTAAAACCGTTCATATTCATCTACAAAAAGCCTTGCAAGCTGCCTTTCATCCATCGCCGGTTCTTGCACAAGCGTTGACAATGGCCCTGCGTAATCAATGCCGGGCCCTGGAATGACCTCTTCCGAAGCTACAAGCACTTTGGCGTAAGGCTGCATTGCGTAAGCAACATCGATTTGCCCCATGAGGCACTGGTTCAGCACAAGCAAGTCTAGCTTTTTTTCCGGGCCAAAGCCAGCATTGCCAAGGGCTTCAGCCAGGCCCTGCACTGAAGCCTCTGTCCCCGATGTTTCGTCCTGCGTGTGGGAGCCCCAGCCGCTGCCGTGATCCCATACATCAAGCAAGTGCCTTTCTGCAGGGTATTTCTGCATAGCCCACTTGACAAAATCTGATAGGGAGCCCATGTCTCCCATATCCACCTCGCCCAAATCCATAATTTCTTGCGATTCAACAAGCCCGTCCTGGCTGCCTTTCTTAACCAAAAACCTTTTTGTACCCATCCAGTCACCGTTGCTTGAATCATAGCCCGGAGCCCGGTCCCACTGCACCACCATAATTATATCATCTGTTGAGCCAACGCTTTCAAGCTTGTCCATGTCAAAAATGGAGTTGGGCTCAAGGTTGTTGTCAGAATCCAGGTAAACCATAATGAGCCAGCTGGCAGATCCGCCATCAGGGACAGGCGGCTCTATACAGCCGGAAAAAAGCACCAGCGCCAGAAAAAAGGCATACAACTTTTTTTGCATTCAGAAATAGTAGACAAAACTTAGTATTTAAACGTTCACAATAGCCCGAATCCGAAAAAAAACCACCAGGAATGCCGGCAACTCAGAAACCTATTTAAATAACCTTCAATTTACATTATAGGAAGTGTTTTAATGGATCCAATTGATTATGACGAGCCGCATCCAGGCGAGGCAGAGTTTGACATGGGCGAAGGCCCTGCTGCACAGGTTGGCGACATGCTCGATCCAATAAAGCCCTACATCCAGCACATTGTTGCGGCAGTAATCATTCTGGCAATTGTTTGGTTTGCTTATGACTATTTCTTTGCAAGCTTGATTGAGGTTAAGATAACGTTAAAGAACACCGAGGGCGAGCTCCTTAGAGACAGCAGCCTCGAGATATTTGCCCAGGGAAGCGCAGAGCCTCTCTTCAGCGAAAAGAACAAGGCAACCTACATTGTTTCGCTTAAGCCAGGCCGCTACAAGTTCGAGGCAAAATCTGACGACTATGGCATCGAAAAGAGCGGCTTTGAAGTCAGCCAGGATGAAAAGGCCCACATGATTGAGCTTGAGCAGGACCTCGACGTGGAAATAATTGAGTTTGAGGAAAATGTTCCGGATAAGATGTTTGTAGGGGGCAAAACCCAGCTTTCAGTGAAGCTGAAGAACAATTCAGACAAGGAAAGGGAAGTGGAGCTCGTTGCGGAAAAGGACATTGAGGGCATGGTTTCAACGCAGAAAATTACTATTTCTGCGGGGGCCACGGAAACCGTGGAATTTGAGCTTTCAATTCCAAGCAATACCTCAGTAAAGGACCAAAAGGCAGGGGATAAGAAGGAGGCTGTCCTGCGCATCAAGTACACGAACGAAAAGGAAAGCGCAAACTTTGAGCTGTTTCCAAACCCTGCCGAAAACATCTCCTTCAACAATTTGAGCCTCGATGCAAGCGCAAGGGAAAATAAGGACAAGGATGAAGGCAACATAACCATCAAAAATTCAAACAAGTTTGCGGTTGAAAACCTGACCCTAACACTCGAGATTACAAGCGCTCCAAAAAACGGCCATGAAGAAGTATTGAGCTGGCTTCAGTTCTCAGAGATAGCAAACGAAGAAAACTCACACGAGATTGAAATAGCCAATATTATCGGCTCAGGCAGTGTTAGAAAGGAACTGCAGCTTGTTGTGCCCTTGACCGCCAAGAAAGAGCTTGACATAAAGGGCAACATTATCCTGAACGCACCCTACTTTCCCGAGCCAATAAATAAAACGCTTACAATTAGCGTGAAGGAAGAGGCCGAGTTCGGCATTTCTTTGTCACTCTCCCAAAGCAGCCCGATAGAAATCAAGTGGGATGACGACATTGGACTGTACGAGAACGAGGATGAGATTTTGCTCGAAGTGAAAAACGACGGGCAAATTGACCTGAAAAACCTTACTTTCTTAGTTGAAAACGATGAAGAATGCAGTTTAGAGTGGTTTGAGATTAAAACAAACCACATTGATCAGCTGCCGGTTGGAAGAACAGAGGAACTGATGCTAAATATCTCCGCCCCAACAGCGGTAAGGACCCATCAGGGGGGCAGCGTGCAATGCAACATAGAGTACAGGTACGACGATCCTGTTAAAACCACCGAAAAGATTACAAAACTGGAAGAAGGCTTTTTGAAAGTAGTAGCTGAACCAATCCCAAGCTGAAATTACAAATTCTTTTCAACAAGCTCTTTTAGGGATTCGGGCGCGTCAAACTCTTTGCCCAAAAACTCTTCTTTTGAGAGCCATTTGCTGCTTGCGATGCTCTCATTGCTCTTATGGGGCAGGATTACCTTGGCACCCTCACCGGTCTCAGCCCTAAAAACAGTGCAGACTGCGTGCTGGCCGTCTGTCTTCCTCAAAAAATGGTAAACTCCAATCGGCTTTGCATCCTTTACGTCAAGGGCGGTTTCCTCCTTTACCTCACGCAAAAGAGTCTGCATTGGCTCCTCCCCATCCTCAACCTTGCCACCTGGCAGGTCCCAAATCCTTGAACGGCCTATTTCGAGCTCCAAAGCAAGAAATTTGCCCTCCCTTACAATAAGGGCCTTCATTGCAGCGATTGCAGTCATAAAAAAAATTAGGCTGGGGAATGTTTAAAAAAGGCACCCCCCCCCAAAGCCCTGACTAAGAAGGGACTAGGGATTAACTATTTAAACACAAAAACATTAAGTCCTCCATGAAAAAGGCATTTATTCTAATTGTGCTGTCAATAGCACTGCTGGGCTGCATCCAAACGCCTGAACCAGTGGAAAGCACTGCAGGCTTTAAGGACTGTGGAAACAGCGAGGAATGCATCAAAGCCGAGATGGAAAACTGCGGAAAGGCCTTTGCAACAAAAACAGAAGGAGATGAGGACATCAGGCTTACAGCCAAGTTAACGGTTTACGGCCCTGAGGCAGAAGGCAAGTGCAGGATTGAAATGAAGATAGAAAAGCTCGAGCCAGTAAGCGAAGAGGCAAAGGCAGGCCTTGGCATAATAGGAACTATGATTCAGGGCCAGGAAATAAAGTGCCTCGTTCCCATAGAAAAACTCAGCAACATGAAGGGCCTGAACAGCGAAAACATGGAAGAATACTGCTCCGGCACACTGCTGGACATGATGAACGGAATACAGTAACCGGGAAAAAAAGGCTTACAAGCCCTCTTTTTCATCCTTTGACCCAAGCACCTTTGTCAGGACAATGGTTACTATTACAACAACCACGGTGACGACAAGCGCCGCAATGGTTAGGCCAACCGCCCCCTCTGAACTTTCATACAAGGGCTTCAGCCAGGCAGAAATCGCGTCCTTCCAGACCAAGGCCGCAACAAATCCCAGGGCAGCAACCATCAAAGTAAGGGTCTGCTTCCTAACCTCAACCAGTATCGACTTCAAGAAAAACCACCTCCCGGTTTCTATAGAAAAAGCTGGCAAAATATTAAAAAAGCGGCTTAGGGGGCCGGCGAAAGGCTTAAATACAAGATGTGATGTAAATCTAACATAGTGTTATACTAATCTAACATTATGTTGTAAATTGATAACAAAAGAGAGGTGATAATATGAAGAGTGCATTTTGGTATCTTGGCTTTCTGTCACTGTTTAGCCTGCTGTTCTTTGCTGAGTGGAAAGTTGGTTTCCTGGGATTTCTTGGATTCGTTTCCTTCTTCTCAGTGTACAAGGCAAGCGACGAGATGCTGGAGGTAAACGTTGGAAGGGCTTCGAGGAACGCCTTCCTTTTCGCGATGTTTTTTGGCTCGGCATCACTGGCCTACCTATACCTGACAAACGGCCTGGAGCTGCTCAAGGCGGCATTTGTGATACTGCTTGGAGGGAGCCTGCTGGTCTGCCTGCTCTCCCTGTTCTACTACCAGAAGAGGGGGGAAGTGAAGTGAAGACAAGGATTAAGGAA
>JAFCBY010000097.1 GCA_017610485.1 Candidatus Falkowiibacteriota bacterium | reverse complement strand
CAACCGGCATCTCAAAAAATACAGGCTTATTTCCAACAGGGTAGTCTTCGCCGGAGAACAGGGTTTCCCTGTCGTAAACGTATATGGCTCCGTTCAGATTGAATATGCCCGCGAGTTTTTCCGACTTTCCCACAAAACGCAGCTTCCCGTCCTCTATTCGGGCCAAAAACTTGGAGTCCTCTGCAGGCCTGGTTACAGAAAACAAAGAGCTTGCCTTGCTTTTGAGAAAAAGCCCAATTGCCCCGTCAATGTGGCCTGCTGTCCTGAACGGCGAACTGGGCTGCAAAAGCACCACAATGTCAACAGTCCTGCCGTCCCTTTTTTCAAATTCATTTACTGCGTGCCTCAGAGCCTCAAAGCTGCTGACCGCGTCGCCGGCAAGCGCTTTTGGCCTCATGAAGGGAACACCTATGCCCAACTCCGAGCTAACGATCTTAATTTCCTCGCTGTCGGTTGAAACAATTGCCTTGTCGATCCTGCCGCTCCTCATTGCGGCCTCGCAGGTCCAACAAACCATTGGCTTTCCGCCAAGATTCCTCAAATTCTTGCCCTTAACCCTTTTTGAGCCCGCCCTTGCAAGCACAACCGCCAAAACAAATCTCTTTCCCATAAAAACACCCGGTTCCTAGTTCGGCCTGTCCTGGTCTCCGTCGGCCTTGGTAATATACCAGTTGTCAAAGTTATTAACCCTTTCATCTAGCAATTTTCTGTTGACTGCTTTGAATGCAAAGTTAATGTTCTTCCTTTCCCTGTCAATCGGGCTGAAGAGCATCGGAATTGCCTCAAAAGGTTCCCTTTTTGCCTCAACAAAGCCTGCCTTTCCCAACGAGCCCGCGTGGAAATCCCCTGAAAAGAAGAAGTCAACCAGGTCAGCGCCTTTCCCCTTGCAGAACTCAATCGCCTTCTCCAGCGCGAACAGCTCTGCCCCGTCGCCTGAAACAAAGTCAACAATTCTCGCAACCTTGAAGCCATCAGCCTCCTCAAAGTGCAGCACAACAATGGCCTCAACCCTGTCCTCATTTCTAACCTCAAACATTTTGTAGTCAAACACAGGGTGATTTGAAAATCGCCAATTCAAATAGGTTGCGCTTCTCTCAATTGTAATGGGATATTTTTCCTTCACCCTTTCCCAAAATTCCCCCGCCTCTTTTCCAAACCCTTCAACCTGAACAAAACCCATTCCGCTTGCCTCAGCCCTCTCCAAAGCCCTGTACGCTTCCACTTCCTTTCCGGCAAGCCTGCTCGCCTTCCCGGCATTCAATACAATCACAAACCTGTTGAGGTTCGGCATTTTGACCCAGCCCATGTTTTCAATGAAGTCAACCACCAGCGGGCCGTAACCGGTGTTTGTGCAAATGTCCCCAAACTTTTCTGCCTCCTTGTAGAGGAAGAAGCCTGTTCCCTTGCCCCTGAACTTCTCCAAGGCCATTAGGTTCACAAGGTTAACATTGCCAATTGTCTTGTCAAAGAACTTGAGCCTTGTTGGCACCAAGCCCATCTCGGAGATTATCTTCCCCTTGCTTTTTATCACCATGAACGAGTTCTCGCCCTTCACAAAGGGATTCTTGAAAAGCCATTCAAAGAACTTCCTGTTGTTCAAAATGTAGTCCTTTCCCCTGGAATAGGTTTTTGCAACAAGCTCTGTCTGCGATTTCCAATCCTTCTCCAAATCAATAAGTTCAATCTTCACCGCACTCACCTTTCCTTGTACAGGCTGACCCACCTGACCATCCTGTCCATTGGAAAGAAGCCGTCCCAGGGAGACTCATAGAGGGTCATTTCCCCAAATCTCACACAGCGATCAATGCCCTTCCTTGTTATCCTGTCAACAATCTCCTCGCGGTCCTTCCCTTCAAGCGCAAGGCCCAGGCTCTGCTTGTGCCTGTCATTCAACTCAGCCAGTTCAAGCAAGTCCTTTACCGGCTTGACAAAGACTACCCTTGAGGCGCATGCCTCCTCCAGGCCAGGCTCCTCGCTATAAACAACAGTCCAGCCAGTGTCCTTTGAGGCAAAGACCTTGCCCTTCATGCTTCCCTTTGCCCTGACCTTCAAAATCTCCAAATTCTTTGCCTCGTCTTTATCTTCCTTTGGGATGAATTTCTCCGCCACGTTCCCAACATTCTTTGCAAGCTCTTCCGCAAACCTCAAGGCGGAAACATCTTTTGTTTCCTGCACAAAGATTGTGTGCGGTGAGCTGCATGCATACTGGTCAAAGGTGCAGACGTCAAACGCAACCCTTAGGGCAATCTTCTTGTAGTCCTTCAGGGATTCCCTTCCAATTGCGCCATAAGAGTACTTTGGGCCAAAGACAATGTCCCCGCAGAACACGTCCTTTTCAAGGCTTGAAACAGCCCTTATCGCCTTTTCGCTGCCCCACATCACCCTTGCGTCAGCCTCAAGCGAAAGCTGCTCATGCCCCTGCCTGTCCTGGTCATCAACGAGCAAAACGCTGATTGCCTGAACAAGCTCAGAACCCTTTATGCCTCCAGCATCCACTCCTTTTATTGACTCCAGCAGTGCAAGCAGCGGCTTGTATGCCTTGGCAGAGGCCTTTGCCAGCGAAACATTCTTTGTCAAGGTGGCCTGCACAAGGGAGTAGAATCCAATAAGCGCGACATTTCCAGGGAGCCAGTGCACAATGAGCCCGTGCGGCTGGCAGTGCTGCCTGTACTTCGAGTGGCCAAAGTCCACAAACTCGTCAAGGGCCTTCCTGTTTCCATGCAGTGCAAGTCCCATCATCTGCTCCAAATTTCCCTTTTTGATATAGGCCGCAAGATGCTTCAGGGAGCCGCCGACCTCTTTCTCAAGCTCCTTATCCTTCTCCCAGCTCTTTGCAAGCGCGTCAAAGAAGCCAATTAAGTCATCCCCTTTCAGGCTATGCATATACTCAAGCCTGCCCCTCAGCTCTTTTGCAACGCCTGAAACCTTGTCTAGGTCCTTATCCAAAATACTTCCTTTGTGAAACACAAGCTTCATATTCCCTCACCTCAGCCTTCCTTTTTTCATAGGGTATCACCACACCCTTTCAACGGCGCCTTTTCTACCCTTTTCCTAAACTCAAAGTACTTTCCCTTCCTGCCGCAAGGGCAGTCGTCAACCCCCTGGATTTCCCCAACATCCTCTGTCAGGACCGAAATTCCGGGATAGCTGTTTGGCAACGGCGTAAGCAGCTGGATTAGGCCAGGCTTTCCAATTCCAAGAGACTCAAAGGTCTGCCCATCCCTTATTATTATCTCAGAGTAGAGCGGCAAATGCTTGTGCCCCTCCCCGCAGTCCGGGTAAACAGTTCCAAGCTGCTCTGTCATGCCATAAAAGTCAATCACCTTCCCCTTTTCAGCTTCAAAAAATTCCCCGACTTCCTCATTGAACTGCTTCTTTTCAACGGCAATGTCCTTCAGCTTTTTCCATCCGCCGATGTGCAAAACCTTCCTCTCCTTGCCAAGCTTTGCAGTGGCTTCCTCAAACTCCCTTTTCCCATCTTCTTTTATCGCAAGAAGGGTCTTGTAGATAAGCCATGTAAAGCCAAAGAAGCAAATTTTTTCACCCTGCCCTATTTTCTCAACCGCTTCCTCCAAGAGCTTTGGCTCAAACTCGAGCTTTTCGTTCAGCACAAAGTGCATGCTCTTTGCAAACGGCATCATTCCCCTGATTGCGGAAGCCCTGGAGCTTGTCTCATCGCCTGACTTTTGCGCGGTCTCCCTTGCGTCGAGCACGATGAAGGCCATTCTCTCCTTTCCCAAAAAGCTTGACATAATGTTCTTCAGGGCAATCTGCTGCCTTTTGCTTGTTACCTCATCGAGTGGAATCTGGCTTGGCTTGCCGCTGGTTGTTGCAGACGAAAGGATTTTGGTCTTAATGTTCTCCTTCGGGCCTGTAACAAGCTCAACCTCTTTGAAGATGGAAACCGGCAGGTATGGGATGTCCTCAACCTTGCCAATCTTTTCCACGTCAATGCCCTGCCCGTCCACAAATTTCCTGAACTCAGGGCAATTACCATAATGCAATTTAAGCGATTCCTTCATCGCCTCGAAGAACAATGGCCCTTTTTCCTTCTGCCCAAGCTCAAAGGCAGGTTTTTCAAGCAATTTATCCACTTTCATGCGCTATCATTCCTTCTCTTTCACAGTCTTCCTCAAAATCTCTTCAATCTGCCCGTCGCCTGGCCTGAACGGGTTTGTAAGGATGCACACA
>JAFCBY010000017.1 GCA_017610485.1 Candidatus Falkowiibacteriota bacterium | reverse complement strand
GAAGGCAATCGAGGCCGGCAAGGGTGAAGAGGAACTCAAGCAGGAGTTTGGCGCAAAGCTTGTTGCCAGCCTGCTCGAAAGGATTAAGGCAAACAGGCACAAAATGGAGTGCGGTGTATGCTGAGCAAGTGGGGGACCTGATTGAATATGTTAACCAATAAGCTGAAGAAAAAACTGCTTTCCTTGCTTAAAGAGGATTTGGGCAAGGGAGACGTGACCAGTGCGGTTATTCCCTTGAGGCCGTGCAAAGCAAAGATTATTGTAAGGGAAGCAGGGCTTGTAGCAGGCCTGGAAGAGGCAAAGTTCCTGTTCAAGCAGAAGGGCGTTAAATCAAAGGCATTTGTTAAGGACGGTGGCAGGGCGAGAAAGGGGCAGACTGTTCTAGAGCTTTCCGGCGGCAACCGAAACATTTTCTCCGTTGAGCGAACAGCCCTGAATGTTTTGGGAAGAATGAGTGAGGTTGCCTCAACCTGCGCCGAGGCAAAGAAGCTTGTGGGGAAGGATGTTACACTTGCCCTAACCAGGAAGACAATGCCTGGCTTTAACCTGTTTGACAAAAAGGCTGCCTTGGTTGGGGGCATCTGGCCGCACAGAATAAATCTAAACAGCTTTGTTTTGCTCAAGGAAAACCATTTGCGTTTTTTCGATTCTGCTTTTGATGCTGTCCTTGTTGCCAGGAAAAGGCACGGCAGGAAGATGAAGGTGGAGGTAGAGGTTGAAACCCTTTTGCAGGCGTTCAATGCTGCCAGGGCAAACCCCGACGTGATAATGCTTGACAATTTTTCTCCTAAGAAGGCGTTGGCTTCGGTCAAGGCCTTGCGAAAGGATTTTTCCGGGGAAATAGAGCTGAGCGGCGGCATCACTACGGAAAACCTGCGCGCTTTTGCAAGTGCAAAGCCCGACATTATCTCCATGGGAAGCCTTACCTATTCCACAAAGTGGCGTGACTTCAGCCTCCTGCTCGAAAAGTGATGATTATGCGAATTGCTCTCTTTGGCGGAACCTTTGACCCAGTGCACTTGGGCCATGTGAATGCAGCCAAGGAGGTGCTGAGCCAGAATCTCGTTGACGAGGTCTGGTTTATTCCGGTTTACTGGCATGCCTTCAAGGAAAACTTTTCAATAACTGCCTTGGAGCACAGGAAGAAAATGATCGAGCTTGCCATTGAGGGGGAAACAGGCCTCAAAGTTCTTGACTTCAACGAAAACCCGACATATACACTTGACACCATTGAAAAAGCAAAGAAAGTCCATCCAGGCAACGAATTTTTCTGGCTGATGGGTACAAATTTGGTGGAAGAATTTTCCTCCTGGGAGCGCCCTGAAATTGTTTTGCAGGAAGTGAAGCTAATCCTGTTCCCTGTTCCCGGAAGCGAGGGCCAAAAAAGCGAACTAATTGATTCATCCAATCCAATAAGGGTTGAGGGCAACGCAATCGACCTGAGCAGCACTGTTGTCAGGGAAAAGCTGCTGAAGGGCCTGCCTGTTGACGGCCTTCTGCCAGAAAAGGGACTTGAATACCTCAAAGAGAACGGCCTCTACAAGGGCAGCGACTAATTTTTTTCGGTGACGAAGGCGTTAAAGTTAAAAACAACGAAGTTGTTAAATTTAGCAAGAGCTTATTTGAATTCTGGAGGTTTTTTGAATGCCGAGAAAATGGGGTGCGAGGGCTGCTGCTGATGTTAAAAAAAGGGTTGCAAAAAGTAGGGGGACACGGCAAAGCGAGGTTAAGCCACATAAGCGCAAGGGCCTGGTTTCCACAAGGCCGCGTTTCATTGGAAGCGCTGAACCCGGTTCATATGTAAAAAGGAGGTCTGGTGAAAGCGTTGATGGCCTGATGAAGAGGCTAAAGTATGGTGAGGTATCAAAAAGAAAGGCAAGAAGAAATAGGCCTGTTTCAAAAGGAGTCGTTAGGAAAGGACACTAGTATGCTTTTTCCAGTTTAAGAGTAGGTAAAATTTGTTATGGTGCCTAAACAAAAAAAGCCAGTTGATATGAAACGCCTGGTTGAAGTAAATTCAATAATTGCGAAAGTTCCTGCTCGCAGAAGAAGCAGCATACAAAAACTTTGCCTGCAGCATAACACTTCGATTGAAAAGATTCCTGACTGGCTTCTGCGAAAGCCGCTTAGGATAATTAAATTCTATTTAGTGGAAGGCAAGTGAGCAAGAATCAACTTTTAATCCTTTTCCAGGGTTTATTCTTCTATGTCTGATGTTCCATACAAGCTTGCAAGCCGCATCTCTCATCCTGAGAACACTATTGTGAAAGTAAAAGATGTTGAGGTCGGTGGCAAGAAGATTGTTGTAATGGCAGGCCCCTGCGCGGTCGAGTCAGAGGCCCAATTGTTTGCTGCAGCCAAGGCAGTGAAAGAGGCGGGTGCTTCTGTTCTGAGAGCCAGTGCCTACAAGCCGAGAAGCAGCCCGTACTCTTTCCAGGGCCTTGGGGAAGATGGTTTAAAACTTATCAAAAAAGCAGGGCAGGAATTTGGCCTGGTAACAGAGACAGAGGTCGTTGACACGCGCGATGTTACCCTGGTTGCGGGATATGTGGACGTTCTTCGCGTTGGCGCGAGAAATATGCAGAACTTTGCTTTGCTCAAAGAGGTTGGCAAGGCAGGAAAGCCCGCCATCCTCAAGAACGGAATTGCCTCAACAATTGAAGAGTTTCTCCTTGCGGCAGAGTACATCATGAGCGAAGGCAATCCAAATGTGATTCTCTGCTACAGGGGCATTAAGTCATTTGAGCCAAAAATAAGGTTTCCTTTGGATGCGGCAGCAATCCCGCTTTTGAAGGAATTGACCCATTTGCCAGTAATTGCAGACCCTTCTCATTCAACAGGGAAGCAGAGCCTTGTTGGCCCTGTTTCCAAGGCTGCTATTTCCGCCGGGGCCGACGGCCTAATGATAGAGGTTCACCCAAGGCCTGGGGAGGCAAAGTCTGACAAGGCACAGCAGCTCCTTCCAGCCCAATTCTCAAAGTTTATGGAGGAGCTTGGGCCTGTTGCAAGGGCAGTTGGAAGGGAATTGTAATTGCATAAATTACTTTTTTGGGTTTTTGGAAAGGATTTGTAGAAATTCAATCCTTTTAGTCAAGGAAATTCCCTTTTTAACCTTTTTAGTTTTCATTTATTCTATGGGGGTTTCTTTAACAAGGCTCGAGGTTTCCTTCCAGAATGATGCCCGTGCCCAGATAACCAAAAAATCCATTGAAAAGGGTGGTTTTAAGGCAATTGAGGCCCTTTCCCTAAACGATGTTTACACAATTTCCTCTGATTTCTCACAAGAACAGCTGCACCAAGCAGCACAACTTCTACATAATCCTGTTACGCAAACTTTTTCCATAGGAAAGCCCCTTGCCCCGAAGGAATTTGACTGGGCTATTGAGATTGGCTTCCTTCCCGGAGTTACAGACAATGTGGGCAAGACTGCCTCTGAAACCATTAGGGGCTTTTTTGGCGAGCAGGCAAAGGATGCAAGGGCCTTTAATTCAACGCTTTTCTTCCTGAAGGGCAATTTTTCACAGGAGGAAGCCCAAAGCATTGGTGAGCACCTTGCAAACCCTTTAATTCAAAGGATTCACGTCAAGTCAAGGGAAGCATTTCTCAAGGACAATGGCATGAATGTTGTTGCTCCCTTTGTTAAGCTTCACGAGGAGCCAAAGGCAGATACTGTTAACTTGGATATTTCAGATGACGAGCTTGTAAAGCTTGGAAAGCACGGCGTTCCTGACAAGGTTGGGGCCGACGGCAAAGAATCCAGGCGGGGCCCGCTTGCCCTAGACCTTCCGTCTCTCAAGGTCATAAAGGAGTACTTTGCAAAGGAGGGTAGGAATCCGACAGACATCGAGCTTGAGTCAATTGCCCAGACCTGGAGCGAGCACTGCAAGCACACAATCTTTGCTGCCGAGCTGGATGATTTGAAAAAGGGTCTGTTCAAGGGCCTCATCAGGGCTGCGACAGAGGCCGTTAGGGGGCAAAAAGGCCCTAAAGACAATTGCATTTCTGTCTTCGTTGACAATTCTGGGGCAGTCTCCTTTGACGAGAACTTTATGATGTCCGACAAGGTTGAAACCCATAACAGCCCCTCTGCCCTGGATCCGTTTGGCGGAGCAATAACCGGCATTGTTGGCGTTAACCGTGACACAATGGGTTTTGGCATGGCCGCAAAGCCAATCATAAACAGGTATGGCTATTGCTTTGCTTCCCCCAATGACGTGAAGCTCCTCTACAGGGCCAAAGGCAAGGGCAATCCAATCCTTCCGCCTGAGAGGGTTTTGTCAGGGGTTGTTGACGGAGTCCAGGTTGGCGGCAACTGTTCGGGAATTCCAACGCCTGTTGGCTTTATGTACTTTGATGAAAGGTATAAGGGAAAGCCCCTTGTCTTTGTTGGCACACTTGGCTTGATGCCGCGCCAGGTCAATGGAAAGCCAGGGCATGAAAAGAAGGCAAATGCAGGCGATGCAATTGTTGTGGCTGGCAACAGGGCGGGTCTTGACGGAATTCACGGCGCAACCTTTTCCTCGGAAGCATTATCAAGCGGAAGCCCTGCGACAGCCGTCCAGATTGGCGATCCCATTACCCAAAAGAAGATGTCTGATGCACTAGTCAAGGAAGCCAGAGACCAGGGCCTGTACAGCAGCATTACAGACAACGGTGCCGGCGGCTTAAGTTGCTCGGTTGCCGAGATGGCAAAGGAATGCGGCGGCTGCACAGTTGACCTTGACAAGGTGCCAACCAAGTATGCCGGCATTTCACCCTGGCAGGTTTGGATAAGCGAAAGCCAGGAAAGGATGACAATGGCAATCCCGAAGGAAAATGTTTCGAAATTCATTGATTTGATGGAAAGGCGTGGTGTTGAGGCAATGGTCATTGGCGAGTTCAACGATTCGGGCAGGTGTGTCGTCAATTCAAACGGCAAAAAGGTTCTAGACTTAGACCTTGACTTCCTGCACAACGGCCTGCCGAAAAAGGTTTTGCAGTCAAAGCCAATGAGGAAGGGCGTTAAAGAAATGGGTTTCACAGAACCGGGCGATTTTGGAAAAGCCTTGCTTGATATGATGGCCAGGCTCAACATCTGCAGCAAGGAATTCGTTTCGGCACAGTACGACCACGAGGTTCAGGGTAGTTCTGTAATCAAACCATTGCAGGGCAAAGGCCGTGTTAATGGGGATGCCGCCGTTGTAAAGCCTGTGTTCGAGAGCAACAAGGGAATTGCGATTTCCCACGCGCTTTACCCCGGCTACGGCGACATTGACACTTACTGGATGGCGGCCTGTGCAATTGATTCGGCCATAAAGAACCTGGTTGCTGTTGGAGCCAAACTTGAGGATATTGCATTGCTTGACAACTTTTGCTGGTGTTCAAGTGACGAGCCGGAAAGGCTCTGGCAGTTAAAGAAAGCGGCACAGGCCTGTTTTGATTTCGCGGTTTCGTTTGGAACACCCTTCATCTCTGGAAAGGACAGCATGTTCAATGACTTTAAGGGTTTTGACGAGAAAAGCAGGCCATTGAAAATTTCTGTTCCGCCCACTCTTTTGATTTCATCCCTTTCTCTGGTAAAAGACGTTAGAAAATCCGTCTCCATTGACCCCAAGTTTGAAGGGGATCTTGTTTACGTTTTGGGATTGACAAAGGCAGAGCTCGGAGCCTCCGAGTACTACCGAATGCGCGCCGAAGCGGCCGGTGACAATAAGGCCATTGACGGTGTTGTCCCCCATGTTAACGCAGACAAGGCAAAAAAGCTTTACACCTCATTAAGCGGTGCAATAGAGCACGGAATAATTGCCTCATTGCAGCCTGTTGGATTGGGCGGCCTTGGAGTTGCTTTGGCAAAGAAATGCATTGCAGGCCAATTTGGGATGAAGGTTGACTTGCGCAAGGTTCCCTCAATAGGCATTGACAGGAATGACAGCCTGTTTTTTAGCGAGAGCCAAAGCAGGCTTGTTGCAACAGTTGCGCCCGAAAACAAGATTGCCTTTGAGTACGCCCTGAAGGATTGTGAGTTTGCCCGCATTGGCGTTGTTGGGGGAAATTTCCTGGAAATTACAGGCCTGGACGGTGGAAAGGCCGCAAATCTGGCAGTAAAGGGCCTTGAAGAGGCCTATAAGAAAACACTGAGGGACTACTAATGGTGAAAGCAATAGTACTGACCGGCTATGGAGTCAACTGCGAGGAGGAAACCGCATTTGCCTTTAGAAAAGCAGGTGCAGAGGCAGAAATACTGCATATCAACGACCTGATTGCCTCTCCAAACAGGCTGCAAGAAGCCCAAATTCTTGCCTTTCCAGGTGGCTTTTCTTACGGCGATGACACTGGTTCAGGAAACGCGCTTGCAAATAAGATCAGGAACAACCTCTGGGAGCAGTTGGTTGACTTTATTGAGGCGGAAAAGCTTGTCATTGGGATTTGCAACGGCTTCCAGGTCATTACAAACCTTGGCATCCTTCCAGGCATTGAGAACAGGAAGCCGCAAAGGACTGTTGCACTGACCCACAACAATTCTGCAAGGTATGAGTGCAGATGGACCTCACTCAAACCCTTTTCAAAAAAATGTGCATTTACCAAGGGCATTGACTCAATCAGGCTGCCTGTTGCCCATGCCGAAGGCAAGTTTACTGCAAGCCCTGAAATCCTAAAGCAGCTGAACGAATCAGGCCAGGTAGTTTTTAGGTATGTTAAGGGCGAGGAGCTTGCAAAGGGTGAGTTTCCCTTCAACCCAAACGGCTCGGCTGAGGACATTGCAGGAATCTGCGACAAGTCTGGCAGAATTTTGGGGATGATGCCCCACCCTGAGAGAAACATTTTCTTCACCCAGCAGCCTGACTGGAACCTGCAGAGGGAGAGGCTGAGGCGCGCAGGCAAGGAAATTCCGGAAGAAAGCGCTGGCCTTAAGATTTTTAGGAACGCCGTTGAGTATTTTAGGTAATGGCGAGGTTGTTTACATGAAATACAGCGACATTGTTGACTATGACAAGCTTGATCCAGTCAAGAGGGCTGCGATTTCGCTTTTCTCCGACACATTGGAGAAACCATCCAGGCTCGGCATTAAAATCGTGGCCGAAACCCTGGGCGAGTCGGCAATTGCAATCGACTTTCCTGAACAGGACTTCATGCTTGCCTTCAATGTCGAGGGCCTTGGCACAAAGAACATGATTGCGGACTCGATGTCCAAGAACGAAAGCGGGAAAGGCATTGCCTACTATGAAACAATTGGAAAGGACTGTCTTGCAATGTCCTCAAACGACCTTGCCTCCATCGGGGCCGACGCCTTTGCCTACGGCGACATTTTAAGTTCAGGGGACAGCGGCTGGTTCGAGGAAGAGGGCAAGGCAAACGCCGTCCTCAAGGGCTTTAGGACAGCAGCAGACGAAATCGGCCTTGCAATCCCCTGCGGTGAAACCCCTACATTGAAAGGAGTTGTCAATGACAGCACGATCGACATGGCAGGTGCTTCCATTGGCATCATCAAGCCAAAAGAACATTTAACCTATGGCCAGAACCTAAAGGCAGGCGATGCAATAATAGGCCTTGAAAGTTCCGGCATTCACTCAAACGGGGTTTCCCTTGCAAGAAAGGTTGCCGAAACATTGGAAAATGGTTATTTTACTGAAATGCCTTCTGGCGCAGTCTTTGGGGAAGAGCTCTTAAAGCCCACAACCCTTTACACCCGCGTGCTGATTGGCATGCTTGACGCCTGCGAGGTTCATTATATGTCGCCAATCACAGGCCATGGCTGGAAAAAGATCATGCGCCCCAAAAAGCATTTCTCCTACAAGATTGACTTTGTTCCAGAGCCGTCCGAGCTATTCAAATTCCTTGTTGAAAAGTCAAAAGTTCGTGAAAAGGAGGCCTACTTCACCTGGAACATGGGCCTGGGCTATGCAGTCATGGCACCAAAAGAAAGTGTGGACAAGCTACTGTCTGTTTCGGAAAAGCATGGCATTAAGGCATTCGAGCTCGGCACAGTGAAAGACGGGCAGAAAAAGGTTGAAATAAAGCCAAAGAACATTGTTTTCGAGTGATTGGCAGCTTTTTTATTCCTTTACTTGACTAAATTCTCCTATGGGCAATACTCAGAAACAAAAAGAACTTCTTAGGCTTTTGGAGGCGTCAATCAAGAAAAATGCCCCTGCGCAGGAGTTCGGCATTCTCTTCTCAGGCGGGCTTGACTCTGCCCTGCTCGCCCTTCTATGCAAAAAGCTGAACCTAAAATTCAAACTCTTCTTCGGCTACCTTGAGGGGCTGGGAAACCCCAAAGACTTGGAGTTTGCTGAGAGTACCGCAAAACATTCGAATCTCAAACTTGAAACAGCCAGCATTTCCATGGAAGAGCTTCCCTCCCTCCTCAGGGAAACAATCCAATTAATCAATTCAGCCTCGCCTGTCCAAGTAGGCGTTGCCTTGCCTTTAATGCTTGCCTGCAAGAAAGCCAAACAGTCCAAGGTCAAAACAGTGTTTACTGGGATGGGGGCGGACGAACTGTTCTGCGGCTATGCAAAATTTAAGGACAAAAAAGACATTGCCCGTTTCTCCTATGAACTAATCCAGGCCCTTTCCCAAAAAGACCTTGCAAGAGACCAGGCAATTGCTTCCTTCAACGGCCTTGCCTTGAAGACCCCTTTCCTCAACGCCTCCCTAACAAAGTTTGCATTGTCCTTGCCAAAAGAACTCAAGCTTGATGCAAACCGCAACAAAATTATCCTCAGGGAACTTGCTCTCTCCATCGGCCTGCCAAAGGAGCTTGCGGAGAGGAAGAAGGTTGCTGCGCAGTATGGCAGCAACTTTGACAAAGGCATTGAAAAGCTGGCAAAGCAGGCAAAGAAAAGCAAAACAGATTACCTTTCCGCTCTTGCCAAGCCAGGAACCATAAACCTGCCCGGAATCAAAAAGATTGCCGCACTCTTCTCAGGGGGAAAGGACAGCTGCCTTGCCCTTTGGAAAATGCAGCAGCAAGGTTTTTCAATAGCCTGCCTTGTCTCAATAATTCCGGAGAACCCTGATTCCTTCATGTACCACAAGCCAAGCAAAAAGGTTTTGAAGATGCAGTCAGAAGCTTTGGGAATTCCCTTGTTAATCGGGACGACAAAGGGCGAAAAGGAAAAGGAATTGAAGGAACTAAAAATTGCTTTGGTCGAGGCAAAGGAGAAATTCGGGATTGTGGGTGTAGTTTGTGGGGCCTTGTACAGCGAGTACCAAAGGAAGAGGGTTGACGCAATCTGCAAAGACCTTGACTTGCCCCTTTTTTCCCCGCTGTGGCATATGGGCCAGCTCGAAGAGCTCTTGGAGCTCGTGAACAGCAGCTTTTTATTTATCTTCACCAAAGTTGCCGGCCTTGGTTTAGGAGAGGAATGGCTTGGCAAGCCAATCACACACGCAGAGGTCATTGCCCTGCAAGCCCTGAATAAAAAGCAGGGCTTCAATGTGGCCGGCGAGGGCGGAGAATATGAATCCCTTGTGCTTGACGCGCCCAATTTCAAAAAGAGAATTAATGTCAAAAAGTCGGAAAAGAAAATGGAGAACGAATTCACAGGTTGCCTGGAGATAAAAGAGGTTTCCCTCGAGCCCAAGAACTAGAAAAAGAAAATATAATTGAGTGCTTTCTGCCTTTTATTTCTTTGCGCAAGCCATGTTTCTTAGTCAAACAAGTTAGCCTTTTAAGGAAATGCTGGCATCACTTCTTTTTTAGGATGAAGAGATTTTTTATTCCTGTTTTGTCTGCTTCTGCCTTTTTTCAGTGGGGTGCGTCTGCATGTTGAAAGCACGCCTTGTTTTGGAGGACGGTTCTGTTTTCCACGGCCAGAGCTTTGGTGCCGAGCAAAGCGTTTCAGGTGAAGTTGTTTTCAATACAGGCATGGTCGGCTATCCTGAGAGCCTCACAGACCCAAGCTACAGTGGCCAGATTGTGGCTTTGACCTATCCCCTGATTGGAAACTACGGCGTTCCAGGGCAGGAGAGGGACGGCTTTGGCGTGGAGAAGCATTTTGAGTCAAGCAAAATTCAGGTTTCCGGTCTCGTTGTTACAGATTACAGCTATGAATTCAGCCACTGGCAGGCTGAGCAAAGCCTTTCCGACTGGCTTGCATCCGAAAAAATTCCTGCCCTGACCGGAATTGACTGCAGGGCCCTTACGAAGAAGCTCAGGGAAAAGGGTGTAATGCCAGGCAAAATAGTTTTTGGCGAAGATAACATTCCTTTCACCAATCCGAATGAAAGAACCCTTGCGGCAGAGGTTAGCTGCAAGCAGCCCCAATTGTACGAAAACGGAAAGAAGACAGTTGCCTTGATTGACTGTGGTGCCAAGGGCAACATTGTCAGAAGCCTGCTCAACAGAAAAGTTTCGGTGCTGAGAATTCCCTGGGATTACGACTTGTTCAACGGCAAGCACGAGTTTGACGCGGTGTTTGTAAGCAACGGCCCGGGCGATCCCAAATCCGTTCAGGCCACAATCGGCACCGTCAAAAAGTCGTTGGAATCAAATTTGCCCACCTTTGGCATCTGTTTTGGAAACCAGGTTCTTGGGCTTGCCGCCGGGGCAGACACATTCAAGCTGAAGTACGGGCACCGTTCCCAGAACCAGCCCTGCCAGCTCGTGAACTCAAAGCAGTGCTTTATCACATCACAGAACCACGGCTATGCCGTTGACGAGAAAACCCTGCCTGCCGGCTGGAAACCATGGTTTAGAAACCTCAATGATGGAACAAACGAGGGCATAATACATGAGAGCAAGCCCTTCATGTCTGTCCAGTTCCACCCCGAGGCATGGCCAGGCCCTGTTGACACCGTCTTTCTCTTCGACCGTTTTATGAAAATTGTAAAGGAGTCAAAAAAATGAATTCTGGCGAAGCAAAAAAAGTAATTGTTCTCGGAAGCGGTGCCTTGAAGATAGGCGAAGCCGGCGAGTTTGATTATTCCGGCAGCCAGTGCATCAAGGCCCTAAAAGAGGAAGGCATTGAAGTGGTTTTGATTAACCCCAACATTGCAACCATTCAGACAAGCGAGGGATTTGCCGACAGGGTCTACTTTCTTCCGGTGAACCCATACTTCGTTGAAAGGGTTATTGAGAAGGAAAAGCCAGACGGAATTCTTCTCTCCTTCGGCGGCCAAACCGCCCTAAACTGCGGTGTTGAATTGTTTGAAAAGGGAATTTTGGAAAAGCACAATGTAGAGGTTTTTGGAACCCCTGTGCAGGCAATAATTGAAACAGAAGACAGGGAAAAATTTAACCAGCAGCTTGCCCAAATAGATGTGAAGGTTGCAAAAAGCATTCCTGTTACAAACAGGGACGACGCCCTGAAGGCAGCTGGAAAAATCGGCTATCCCATAATAGTGAGGGCTGCCTATGCCCTTGGCGGCAGGGGAAGCGGCATTGCCAAAAATGAACTTGAACTGAATAAGCTCACGGAAAAGGTTTTTGCCTACGCCCCGCAAATTCTTGTGGAAGAATGCCTTTCCGGCTGGAAAGAGATTGAATACGAGGTCGTCAGAGACAAGTATGACAACTGCATTACCGTCTGCAACATGGAAAATTTTGACCCACTTGGAATCCACACCGGCGAAAGCATTGTTGTTGCCCCAAGCCAAACCCTTAACAATCACGAGTACCACAAGCTGAGGGAAATCTCAATCAGGGTGATAAAGCACCTTGGCATTGTTGGCGAGTGCAATATTCAGTTTGCCTTCGACACAAAAAGCGATGACTACAGGGTAATAGAGGTTAACGCAAGGCTTAGCAGAAGCAGTGCCCTTGCCTCAAAGGCAACCGGCTACCCACTTGCCTTCATTGCAGCCAAGCTCTCGTTGGGCTACAGCCTGACAGACCTGCAAAACAAGATAACCAAAAAGACAATGGCCTGCTTTGAGCCTGCCCTAGACTACTGTGTCGTGAAGATCCCAAGGTGGGACCTGCAGAAATTCAACAGGGTAAGCAGCCTTATCGGCACCGAGATGAAAAGCGTTGGTGAAGTGATGGCAATCGGCAGAAACTTTGTGGAGGCAATGCAGAAAGCAATTAGGATGCTCAATGTAGGAATGTACGGTCTGGTTGGAAACAAAACCCAAATTGAAAAGATTGCGCACGACATTCAGCACCCGACCGACAAAAGAATCTTTGCACTGATTGAAGCCCTGAAGAAAGGATACTCCCTCAAAAAAATATATGAATTAAGCAAGGTTGACAAATGGTTCCTGTTCAAGCTTCGTAAGGTCGTGGAAATTGAAAAAAGGTTGAGTAACCATTCCCTTGACACCCTTACTTCAGAGCTGCTGCTTGAGGCAAAGAAGGCCGGCTTCTCAGACAAGCAGGTTGCAATGCTGCTTGGCACAAAAGACGAATTGAATGTCAGGGAAAAGCGAAAGCAGTTTGGAATTCTGCCCCTAGTAAAGCAGATTGACACGCTCGCAGCCGAGTTCCCTGCCCAAACAAACTACCTTTACATGACCTACAACGGCGTTGAGGATGATGTGGAATTCAACGAGGGGAAGCAGGCAATGCTTTTGGGTTCCGGCAGCTACAGCATTGGAAGCAGTGTCGAATTTGACTGGTGTGGCGTAACGGCGAACAACACCCTCAAGGAATCGGGCTACAAGACAATAATGGTGAACTTTAACCCGGAAACGGTCAGCACAGACTACGATGTCTGTGACCGGCTGTACTTTGAGGAGCTTTCCCTTGAGAGGGTGCTTGACATTTACGAAAAGGAATCGCCCCTCGGGGTCTTGGTCAGCATGGGTGGCCAGATTCCCAACAACCTCGCATTCAAACTGCACAAGCAGGGCGTAAAAATTCTTGGCACTTCCCCTGAAAGCATTGACAGGGCTGAAAACAGGCACCTCTTTTCAGGGCTCTGCGACCAGCTTGGCATAGACCAACCTGAATGGAGCGAGCTCACCAGCAAGGATGACGCGCTTTTATTTGTGAAGAGGGTGGGCTTTCCGGTCCTTGTGAGGCCAAGCTATGTGCTTAGCGGTGCGGCCATGAGCGTTGCCTTCAATGCCCATGACCTTGGGGAATACCTTGACAAGGCAACATCTTTGTCCCCAGAGCACCCTGTGGTGATAAGCAAGTTCATTACAAATGCCAGGGAAATAGAGATTGACGGGGTTGCAAGCAAGGGTGAGGTTATTGTCTATGCAATAAACGAGCACGTTGAGAACGCAGGCATTCACAGCGGCGATGCCACAATGGTTTTTCCACCCCAAAAAACCTACCTTGAGACAGTGCGAAGGATAAAGGCCGTTGCCTACAAAATTTGCGCAGAGCTTGGCATTACCGGGCCCTTCAACATCCAGTTCCTTGCGAAGCGAAACGAGATAAAGGTCATTGAGCTAAACCTCAGGGCCTCGCGCTCGTTCCCTTTTGTTTCAAAGATTAGCGGAATAAACTTTATCAAGCTCGCCACCAGGGCAATTGTTGGCGAGCCTGTTTCCAGGGTTGAGAAAAGCGCTCTCGACCTTGACTACGTTGGGGTCAAGGTCCCGCAGTTCAGCTTCAGCAGGCTGAAGGGAGCCGACCCCCTTCTCGGTGTTGAGATGTCCTCAACAGGGGAAGTGGCCTGCATTGGCACTGACTTAGAGGATGCTTTTTTGAAAAGCCTTATTGCAACAGGCTTTTCCATCCCAAAGAAAAATATCCTGCTCAGCATAAGCGGGGACGAAAACAGGTTTGACCTTCTTGGGGAAATGAGGCTGCTTGAAAAGCTTGGATTTGACCTGTTTGCAACAGACGCAACCCACGACTTTTTGGAAAAGCACGGGGTCGCGAGCAGTGTCCTGTATAAGATTCAGGAAGACAAGAGGCCAAACGTCAGGGATTTCTTCAGGGACGGAAAGCTTGACATGGTAATCGCGGTTCCTGACGAGCTGGACAAGAAAGCGCTTGAGGCAGAATACAGCCTTAGAAGAAACGCGGTTGACTTCTCAATCCCTTTAATAACGAACAAGCAGCTTGCAAAGCTTTTGATAAACACCCTCTCCAAAAAGCGCCTGGAAGACCTTCAAATAAGGCCCTGGCAAGACTACAAGAATTAGCTTGAGGTATTCATTCTATTTCAAAGCATTGCTAAAGTCCTATTGCAAACAATTAAATTTTCTTAGGGTCTTAATTCTTGTACAATGGCCCAAAGAA
>JAFCBY010000096.1 GCA_017610485.1 Candidatus Falkowiibacteriota bacterium | reverse complement strand
CTTCAACAATGCTGGGCTACACTGCTGCATTGCTTGGGGAAGCAGGCCACGAAGTGCAGTACGTTGAAAACGAGGTTGTTGAGGCCGATCTTGCAATAATCAAGAGCTCTATTGTGGACTACAAGGCAGAGGTTGCCTTTGCTGCCCGCTACAAAAAGGAAACAGATGCCAAGGTTGGGTTTATTGGGCCTTTCTCCGGGCAGATGCCGAAGCTCTTTCTAAAGAAAGCAGACTTTGTTGTAAGGGGTGAGTCCGAAGCAGCCATGATGAAGATTGCAGAGGGGAAAATCCCTAAGGGCCTTGTTGAAAGCCCTCCCATAAAGGACTTGGACAAATTGCCCTTTCCCGACTGGAGCATTTTCCCGGTGGAAAGGTATCGGTATGGGCCCTCCTTGAAGGAGAAGCCTGTGCTGCCAATGCTTTCAAGCAGGGGCTGCGTCTACAAGTGCAGTTATTGCCCTTATGTGGTGGGCGTCCCCTGGAGAAAAAGGAAGCCCTCCAAAATTCTGGACGAAATGCAGCGCAATGTGGAAGAGTATGGCATGAAAGGGGTCGTGTTTCGAGATCCCTTGTTTGGCGCAAACAGGGCGCATGCAAAAGAAATTGCAAGGGAAATGATTTCAAAAAAGCTTGACCTTTCCTGGGTTTGCGAAACAAGGCTTGACCTTCTTGACAGGGAAACGATTGACCTTTTTTCCAAGGCAGGGATGAAGAGCGTGAACGTTGGCGTTGAATCCCCCAACGAGTCTCTGCTTAAGGCGGCGGGGAGGAAGAACATTTCTGAGGGCCGCCAAAGGGAGGTAATAAGCTATTGCAACCAGAAGGGCGTTAAGGTAACTGCCTTTTTCATTCTGGGTTTGCCGAACGACACCCTTGAAACGGCAGAGCAAACAATTGAGTATGCAAAAAGCCTTGACGTAAACATTGCCTCCTTCAGGATTTGCACACCATACCCTGGCACAAAATTCTTTGAGTCTGTCAAGGACAGGGTTTACGCGGACTGGCAGGAGTTTGACACCTACACACCTGTCTTCAGACATGAGAACATTTCGAGAAAGCAACTTTTGAAGCTCAAGGAAAAGGCCTTTGCAGAATTTTACTTCAGGCCGGGCTTTATACTGAATTTCTTCAGAAGGAACATCTTATGAGCAGGGTTCTGTTAACTGGCGCGGCTGGAATGCTTGGCTCAAGGGTTGCAAAGGCATTGCTGGCCAAAAAAATTCCTGTAAGGGCAATGGTTCTAAGCAAGCAGGATTCGGGATTCCTTTCAAGGCTTGGCGCAGAGCTTGTTGAAGCGGACATCACAAGGCCGGAAACCCTGGCCAAAGCGCTCAACGGCATTGACTCTGTAATCCACTGCGCCGGCCTTATCGACGGCTTCGGCAAAGAGGCTTTCTTTAGGGTCAATGCCGAGGGGACAAAAAACCTTGTCAGGGCCGCGGAGAAGGCCATGGTCAAAAAGTTTGTTCACGTAAGCTCTGCAGACGTTGCGTTCAGGAAGGGTGCCTACAGCCTTTCAAAGCTTGCTGGGGAGAGTGTGGTTAGGGCCAGTAAGCTCAACTGGGTTGTGGTAAGGCCGACCGCGATCTACGACGGGCAGAAAAGCAAGCTAACAAGAGTAATCCTATTGGCCAAAAGGCTTCCTGTTGTGCCGGTGCTTGGCTCCGGAAACAAGAAATTGCAGCCTGTCCACGTTGATGACGTTGCGAACGCAATTGTGAAAGCGCTTTCCGCTCCAAAGGCCGTTGGAAAGGTCTACACCCTTGCCTCTGAAAAGCCTGTTTCCATGAACAGGCTTGTCGACCTTGCCGCCAGGACCCTGGGAAAAAGGGTGCTGAAGCTGCACATCCCAATACCAATCCTTTTCGCGGCAGCCTCCTTGAATGAAAGGGTTTCCAGCAAGCCCTTTCTCAACAGGGACCAGCTTGCCCTCCTTTCAAAAGACAAGCCTGCCGACATATCCCTTGTGGTGAGGGATCTTGGCTTCAGTCCAAGGCCGGTAGAGAAAGGGATTAGGGAAATTTTGGGAAATTGAAGGCTGTCACTTCTCTTTCATCAGGGCGAACTTGAGTTTGAGCAGGTCTCTTATCATTGTCATGCTTGTCATCCCAAGGGACATCTTGGCATCTTCAAAGTGCTCCCATCTGATTGGGACAAAGCCAATGTCAAAGCCCATTCTCCTTGCTCTTGCAGCCATTTCAACGTCAAAAACCCATCTCCTCGAAACGAGCTTGTTTGCAATGGCCTTCCCCTCCCTGTTCCTGAATCCCTTGAAGCCACAGAGCGCATCATTGACCCCTGTCCTGAAAAGAATTCTTGAAATCATGTTAAAGACCCAGCTTGCAATTATCCTGCTTGGCGGCTGCTTGTGCACAATCTCGCTTTCCTTGCTTTTCCTCGTGCCAAACACAAGCGGAAACTTTTCCAAAGCCTTAACCATCTTTGGAAGCTGGTCTGCATGCGTGCTTCCGTCCGTGTCCAAAAAGACAATGGTTTCCTGGGAGGCCGCAAGCATTCCCTTTTTCACCGCATAACCCTTTCCCCGGTTTTTTGCGTAGGAAACGATTTTTATCCTTGGCCTGTATTTTTCCAAAATTTCCAGAGTGCTGTCAGTACTTCCGTCATTGACGTAGATTAGTTCCTTAAAGTAGGAATTGCGCTTCTTGAAGTCAAGGAGCTCTTCAAGGAATGGAACAACGCGCTTCTCCTCGTTGTATGCTGGAACAACAACTGTCAAAGAAAGCATAATATCTTTGAAAGGGAAAAAGAATTTAAAAAACCACCGTCTACGACCGCTTGTTTTTGTTAATACAATCTTCGCAGAATAAGCCCTTTAAAGCCCTTTTTATCCCTTTTTTAATTATCCTTCAGGAAATGTTTTCTTATGGCAAAAACAGTCTGCATAATTGGCCTTGGATATGTGGGCTTGCCACTGGCATGCCTTTGTGCGGAAAAGGGCCTAAAAGTACTTGGCTTGGACCTAAACCAGGGCATTGTTGAGAAGACCAACCAGGGCATTTCACACATAAAGGACCCTGTGCTGGAAGAAAAGCTCTCCAGGCTCAAGGGAAAGATTGCTGCTTCAACAAAGCCCGGTGCCATAAGGGAAGCCGACACAGTAATTGTCTGCGTTCCAACCCCTGCCAGGGGCACAAAGCCCGATTTGGGACCATTAAAGAAGGCGGTGGAAACAATCTCAAAATTCCTCAAAGAGGGGCAGCTTGTTGTAATAGAGTCAACCGTCTACCCGGGGATAACGGAGGATGTTGTAAGGCCAATTCTTGAGAACGGCTCAGGCTTAAAGGCAGGTCGGGAATTTTTTTTGGGGCACTGCCCTGAGAGGATTGACCCAGGAAACGAAAAATTCACAATTGAGCGCATTCCAAGGGTTCTAGCATGCCTTTCAAAGGAAGGCACAAAAAAAGCAAAGCAATTTTACAGTTCAATAATTGAGGCAGAAATTATCCAACTAAGCAGTGTAAAGTCGGCGGAGGCCGTAAAGGTCGTTGAAAACACTTTTCGGGATATCAATATTGCGTTTGTGAACGAGCTGGCCCAAAGCTTTGACAAAATGGGCATTGATTTGGCGGAGGTGGTAAAGGGCGCGTCAACAAAGCCGTTTGGCTACATGCCGTTCTACCCCGGGCCAGGGGTTGGCGGCCACTGCATTGCACAGGACCCATACTACCTAATCGCACGCGCCGAGAGCGCTGGCTTTGAGCACAGGTTTTTGAGGCTTGCAAGGGAAATAAACAACAGCATGCCGGCCTATGTAGCAGGCCTTGCGGAAAAGGCATTGCAGGACATTGGCATCGGCCCAGAAAAGACAGTTGTTTCAGTGCTTGGCCTTGCCTACAAGCCAGGCATTGACGACACGAGAAAAAGCCCGTCGCTTGAAATAATCCGCCTGCTTAAGGCAAAGGGATTCAAAGTAAGGGCGTTTGACCCATTCCTCCCCAAACAAAGCGACGTGGCCTCTTTGGATGAAGCCGTGAAGGGCTGCGACTGCCTGGTTCTTGCGACCCACCACAGGGCCTTCCTGGAAAGACTCTCCCCGGAATTCCTCAAGGCAGCCGGCGTAAGGGTTGTAATTGACTCAAGAAATGTTTTGGACAAGGAAGGCATTAGGGCAAAGGGCATTGCTTACAAGGGTGTTGGCAGGTAAGGCTAAAAACAGGTTTTTGCAATGGGCAGTCTTGAAAAG
>JAFCBY010000095.1 GCA_017610485.1 Candidatus Falkowiibacteriota bacterium | reverse complement strand
AGGAATTGTTTAGGTTTGAGGATTGGAGGGGCTGCCTTGTTGAGGCAATGAGGGGTGATTGGCCCCTTTTCAAGGGCTTTGCCCAGTGCTATCTTACAAGCTGCATGCCGGGGGTTGCAAAAGCCTGGCATTTTCACAAGGAGCAGACAGACTCTCTTGTTGTTGTAGTGGGAGAGGCCAGGATTGCTGCCTTTGATGCAAGGGCGGGCAGCGGGACAAAGGGCGAGGTAAACGAGTTTGTGGTCAATGCCGAAAAGCCCAGGCTTGTGCAGATTCCCCCCGGGGTTTTGCATGGCTTTACCTCAAACAACGGGCTGGAAGTTTTTTTGATAAACCTGCCTGACAAGCTGTTCGACAAGGAAAAGCCTGATGAATTCAGGAAAAAGTTTGACAGCGAAGACATTCCCTATGATTGGAAATGCGAAAAAGGCGGCTGAAGGGAAAAAGCATTGAAATGCGAATGGTCTGAAGGAGGCCTCTAAACCAGGCTTTTTGGTGCGGGCCGCTTTGGGGGAGGGCAAACAACAGCCAAATTTCGTCTTTTGACGAATTTCCCTTCGTTCAATTCCAATGGTTTTTATTCCTTTTCCGGTTTAAATCTGTTTGTGATTTGTATGGGTCTTCCTGTTAGAGCTTTGATTCTTGGAGCAATTCTCAGCGTTGCCGTTTCAATGTATAGTGCGTTCGCAGGCCTAAAGATAGGTGGTGTTTATTGGCCTAGTGTGACAATGGCTGTTGTTGCAATGGCTTTGCTCACCTTGCTTGGAAAAACCAACAAGAACGAGATAAACGTTGCCCAGACGGCTGCAAGCGCCGGTGGCTTGCTTGCCGCAGGCCTCATTTTCACAATTCCTGCAATTTGGCTGCTTGGGTTTGAGGTCAGCCTGCTTGAAATTTTTTTTGTTTCCTTGGTCGGGGGCCTTACTGGGATAATGTTCTCAGTTCCTTTAAGGAGAGAGATGATTGAGAGGGAAAAATTGCCCTATCCTGACGGTGCGGCAACCGCCGCCATTATTGAGGCGGGTGACGAAAAGGGTGTCAAGGCAAAGCTGGTTTTTGGCATGGTTGGAGTGGGTGCTATTTTCTCCCTTTTGCGCGACCACTTTGCTTTTATTCCGGGCCTTCTTTCCTTTGATTCAATCAAGGCCTCTTTCTCAAGGCTTTTTTCCCTTGGCACGTCTGTCTCCCTGATTCCATTTTCTGGCGGCTACCTTATTGGCCCGAAGTTCACAGCCATCTGGTTTCTTGGCGCACTGGCTTCAAACTTCTTTCTCATCCCTTTTCTTGTTTCAACCAATGCCTTTGCGACAAAGTTTGATGCAGCGGGTGAGGTTGCTGCGCCCCTTGGAATTGGGATTGTTGTTGGTGCGGCAATTGCCTACTTTGTTCTAAAAGCAGTTCCGCTCCTGCGTTCCATTGCCTCTGACTACGGTTCTTTGGGCAAAAATAGTGCAAGAATCTTTGGCCTTGTCACAATTTTCCTTGTCGCAGTCCTTACCGCTGTTCTCCAGCTGAACGTCGTTGTTTCCGTTATTGCAATTTTTGGTGCCTTTGTAATGGCCTACATTGGGGCAAGGGTTACTGGTGAAATGAATGTTGACCCAATGGAGTTGTTTGCAATGATTGTTTTGATTGCGGCAAAGCTCTTGTTCGGGTTCAATGCAGTTCTCCTTGTTCTGCTTGCCGCTGTTGTATGCATTTCTGCCGGGGTTGCAGGCGACCTTTTGCAGGATCTTAAGGCCGGGTTCATCCTCAGGACCGATCCAAGGGAACAGCTTTATGCCCAGGTTGTTGGCGTTGTTGCAGCTTCTCTTGTAATGGGCTTTGTGTTGGTTTCCCTCAACAGTGCTTACGTCATTGGCTCGGCTGACCTTCCGGCGCCGCAGGCCGTTGCTCTCTCCGCCGTTGTCTCCGCTGACGCTCTTTCCACCTATCTAATAGCTGGGGCTGTGATTGGCTTTGTGCTTGCGTTTATTGTGAGTTTCTTTATGTCCTCAATTACTGTCATTGCCTTTGGGATTGGGGTCTATGTTCCGATTGCCCTTTCTTTCCCGCTTTTTGTTGGGGGCCTGCTGCGTCTTGCGGCTGACAAAAAGGGGCTTACTGAGCAGGGCAGGTTGATTGCAGCCGGTGCAATTGCCGGGGAGGGCTTTGTTGGCGTGGTTCTTGCCCTGAGTGGTTTTGCCGGAACCTTCTTCTGATTTTAATCCTGGGAAAGAAATATTAATGTCCTTGCATTATTTCTTGTATGAAATTACTTTTGTTGCCTGTTTTAGTCGCAGGCCTTGCGTTGCTGCTTGGCTGCCTTTCCCCACCGGTGGACGAATGTGCTGGCTATGTTGACATTGGGCCAAGTGCAAGCACCTGCTTTTCAATTGAGAACATGGGGGACTACCCTGAATACACTTTTTACTATAATGCTGTGCACTCCTTCCCTTACTTGGAGCCGATTGAGGAAGGCATTAATGGGGCCTACAAACTTGACCTCTTGGACAAGTTTTATGCCCTTCCAAATGGAGCTTCAACTTACATGATTGATGGTCCTGAAGACCTTGAAGACGCAATCGTTTCCCAGCATCTTGGTGTGCCGATTGGAAAGAGCGTTTACAGGATTACCTCCTTTGACATTGAGGGCAAGCAGATGGCTTTGGAGAAGGTCAACTGATTTGGAAAAAAAAGAATAAGAATTGAAAGGGGGGAAAAGTCCCTTTCAAGTGAAAATTCATTTTACAAGGGTTATTTCTATTGCTGAAACCTTTAGTGGGTTTCCTTCCTCTGTCTTGATTTCTTCTGTCTTTATGTCTATCTTGTCAATTTTGCTGCCTATTACGAATTTGTTTCTGACTATTTCTGCTACGTCTACGGCTCGGCTTATTGCCCTTCCTCTGGCCTTTATTTGGACATTGTCTGCGCCCTGGTTGATTTGGGTTACTACTGCCAGAACATAGGCCATTGTTCCCTTTTTTCCGACGAAGACCACATTTTCATCAGTCATTTTGTTGGCACCTCCTTGTGTGCAAGCTGTTTTCCCTGTAGCGGCATTTTTGTACCGCTGACTTTTTCATTATTGAATACAATGTAGTACTACAAAACTATTTAATTTATATTGGTTGATTTTTTTTTGGCAGGGGGTTTTGCGCTTCTTAAAAAGGCGGGCCTATTTTGTTATTTTGGCCCTTTTTTTCTTTTGCCTCTATCTTGTTGTAGAATTTTTTTACCTCTTCTTCATTTTCTTTGATTGCTTGTGGCTTTTCGGCCTTTATTTGCGTTATTATAAGTGGTTCGCCTTCCCTGTAGCTTACAACGGCCGGGAGGGGCACCGAATTTGCTTCGGTTTGTGAAACGAGTCTTGGGACTGTGTAGGCAAAGGTGGCTGACTGCATTGCGCCGATTTTTTCCAGCTTAAACCTTGCAAGCTGGCCCTTTTTCCTTACCTTGACCCTTGTGTCCTCGGAGATCTGTGAAACGGTTTTTCCCAGGAAGTGCGGGATTCTTGCAAGCAGCACCACATTTTCCCAGTTCCTATTGGTGTTGTTTGCCAGTGAAATTCTTACTGTGGTTTCAAACTTTGCCTTTTTGCCCTTTCCCATGACAATAAAGCTCTTGACCTGTTGCAGGGTCGCTGCCTTGCCTGCGTTTTCAATGGCGTTCTCACGTTTTTTTCCCTTGAAGCCAGCCATTTCCACTACTCTGGCTATCTCGAATTCTGGCGGAATGCCGTTTGATTCTGCTTCAAACAGCTTGATTTTTTCTTCCGCAACAATGTCTTCTTCTTCCTGACCGGGTTGTGCCTCTGCCACAACTGGCATAATTGGCGTTGGCAGTGGCCTTTTTGCAACCAGGTAGCGGCCGGCGAGGAAGAATGCTGCAAAGATTGATGCAAACAGGGCCGCAATTATCAGTGCTGGCAGCAGAGACGGGGCCGGCGGTGGCGTTGCAGTCTTTACTAAGAATTCCCTTGTCATTCTTGCGGTCTCACTGCCGTGTGTTGTTTCAACTATAAGTTTGTAGTTTCCGGCTGGCAGCACTGGCCCAAATCTTTCAATCTCAGTGCTTCCCAAAACAGGGATATTCTGCGAGTTTGCCCAGACAACGTTGCTGTCGCTTGTTATCCTTTCCTCAACGTGAATTGCCACCGGTTCCTCTCCGCTTGCCTGAATCTGGTAGCGGAACACCATTTGCTCTTCTTCTGCGCTTTCGACTATTTCAA
>JAFCBY010000016.1 GCA_017610485.1 Candidatus Falkowiibacteriota bacterium | reverse complement strand
CAATCAGGTTCACGAGAAAAAAGCTCTTGTTTTCCTGGCCTCTCCAGTAAAGGCATGCGGCAATTCCGAACCAGAAAACAGGGTTTCCAACGAATGTAATAATCAGCATTGCCGCCGTCATGGCGGGGTTGATTCCTGTTTGAATCGATTGCAGGACCATGCGGTCAAATTGCTCTATTATGAAAACGGCTTCCATTGCAAGAAATAGCCTCTTTTGCTATTTAAACCTTTTTCTTGTTTTTTTTCATTCCGGGAATTTTAATGCCGGAATAGTCCACTTCCAGGCCGGCTTCCTTCAAGGCCTTTCTCATTGCGTAAACCTTGCAGAACCCAATCAGCTCCTTTTGCTCGTTCTTCTGCAGTTCTGGTTTTGCGCAGATCTCGTTGATGACCGAGTTGACCTTTCTGCTGCCAACCTCTGCAATTGCAAGTGCAACCTGTTCCTTTCCCTTTCCGCCCTGAATTTCGGCAATTGCGGCGTCAACCTTGTCAAGCTCAACAATCTTTCTCAAATTTTCCTCGATCTTCCTGTCAATTCCCATTTCAAGCGAGGCCAAAAACTCCATAACTGTCTTGTCCTCGGTCGCATCCTCAATCTTCAGCTTTTTGATGGCCTTCCAGGAACCCCAGTTTGCAATGAATTGAATTGTCTCGTCCATTATTCCACCAAAAAGAAATAGGTCGAAACCCCTTTTTAAGCCTTCTCCCATGTTTCCTTTTGGAAACCAGGCAAAGCCAAAACACTCTTAAATCCTTCTCATTAGAATTAAAAACAAGGGATTTGAATGAGGGAAGACATTCGAAAGACAACCAGCCTTTGCCCTGAATGCCGCGCCGTGATTCCGGCAGCCATCTTTGCCGAGGACGGAAAGGTCTTCATGGAAAAGTCTTGTTCAAAACATGGCAATTTCGAGGCACTCTACTGGGGAAGCTACAAGCTCTACAAAAAGGCGGAAAAATTCGAGGCAAAAGGCAGGGGCTTGGAAAATCCTGCCATAACAGAAAACATCAACTGCCCGTTCTCCTGTGGCCTGTGCAAACTCCATCAGACAAACAGCTCGCTGGTAAACGTTGTCTTAACCAACAGGTGCGACCTGAACTGCTGGTACTGCTTTTTCTTTGCGGAAAAGGCTGGCTATGTCTACGAGCCAACAAGAAAGCAAATTGTTGACATGCTTAAGAAAGTGAGGGAAGAAAAGCCGGTTCCGGGAAACGCCGTCCAGCTAACCGGGGGCGAGCCAACAATGAGAAAAGACCTCTTGGACATAGTCCAAGACATTAAAAAGCTCGGCTTTGAGCACATCCAGCTTAACACAGACGGCATAAACATGGCTTTGGACCCAAGGCTTGCCGCAAGATGCAGGCACGCCGGCGTAAACACATTATACCTTAGCTTTGACGGCGTAACGCCAAAAACAAATCCGAAGAACCACTGGGAAATTCCCCGCGTTCTTGACAACTGCAGGGAAGCAGCCCTTGGAATCGTCCTTGTTCCGACAATAATCAACTCTGTTAACGAGCATGAGGCAGGCGACATCCTCCGATTCGGCTTTGAAAACATTGACATCATAAGGGCAGTAAACTACCAGCCTGTTTCCCTCGTGGGAAAAATGCCCCGCAGCGAAAGGAACAAGTACCGCATAACGATTCCTGACCTTATTGCAAAGATTGAGGAGCAGACAAATGCCCAGGTTACAAGCGAAGACTTTTTCCCGGTTCCAACCGCTGTCCCAATAGCCCAATTCGTTGAGCACCTGAGGAACAAGCCCCAGTACGAGCTGTCAACCCACTTTGCCTGCGGCATGGCAACATATGTCTTCAAAGAGGGCAACAAGATGACGCCGATCACACGCTTTTTGGACGTGGAGGGCTTTGTTGAATTCCTCAACGAGCAAAAGAACGAGTTAAGCAACGGCAAAAGCAAGTATGTTGTGGGCGCGAAAAGCCTGTTCAAGTTCAAGTCCCTGATTGACTCAAAGAAGGCCCCAAAAGGCCTGGACTTCACCAAGCTTTTGTTCGACGTGCTTGTAAAGCACGATTACTCAACCCTGTCCACATTTCACCACAAAAGCCTGTTTATTGGAATGATGCACTTCATGGACCTCTACAACTATGACATCCAAAGGGTTCAACAATGCGCAATCCACTATGTTACGCCCGACCCAAACAAGCCAATTGTGCCATTCTGCGCCTTCAACGTTTTGCCTGAAGAGTACCGTGACAAAATCCAAAGGCAGTTTGGAACCTCAATCAAAAAGTGGGAGAGGCAAACCAAGCGCAAGCTGCAGGACGAGTTCTACAAAAGGGACACAAAAAAGCTAAAGGACGAGCTTTACGAGAAAACGTACACCAGCTTTCAGAATGGGGAAAGCGCACAGGTTCAATCCTAATCCAAAGGCTGATTGCCATGGAATACAAATCCCTCTTCAAGCCACCTTTTTCCAAATCCCTCAAGGCAGGCCGCGTAACCCTCCAGCCAGGCGAGTCAGTCGGAGAGCACGTTACAGAGAAGCGCGAGGAAGCAATCATTGTCCTCAAGGGCACTGCCACACTAGTGGTCGAAGGCAAAGCCACCGAACTCAGCCGGAGCCAAATCTTTTACATTGGCCCTGAAAAAAAGCACGACGTTAAAAACAACGACTCTACAGAATTGGAATATATCTACGTTGTGGCTCTCCTCGAATAGAAAGCTCCAAAGTCAAGTCTGAACATTGCCCCGACTGGGATTGAAAAACCTTTTGTGCGCAAAAGGTTTGCGAAAATTACAAATAAGTCGAAGCCCATCTTCGCCTTCGGCTCGATGGGCTATGCCCGACCGGGATTTGATTATCTTTTGTAAGTGCTTTCCTTTCTTCTCTTGATCTTTGTTACTCTGATTATTTTCTGTTCCCAGTAAACGGTGTAGGTTGTTCTGAAGCTCGACAGCCTTATTCTGTAGGTGTCTTCTTCTCCGGCAATTTTTCGCAGGTCAAATTCTCTTACTGGAACCGGGTTTTGCTTCAGCTTTTCAAACAGGTTCTTTAGGCGCTTCTTCAGCTTTGAATCAGATTTGTTGATTGCTTTTTCCGCCTGGTTGCTGAACCTTACCTCGAACAAGGAAACCGCCTACTCTGCGAAGACCTCTTCAAAGCCTTTTTCCTTGCCTGCTTCCATTTCCTTCCTAGTTTTTCTTATTTCGCCAAGCTCTTCTGCCGAAACCCTTTCCTCTGGAATTAGCGCGTGCTTCATGGTTTCAACTTCCTTCTTCAAGTCCTTTATTTCCTTGTAAAGGGTTTCCATTGTAATTGCAACAGGCATTCAAATCACTGAATTAACTACTGTCTGCTTCTTTATAAAAACATATCCTGCAATTCAAAAAAAGTGGGTTATGCCCCGACTGGGCTATAAATGCTTTCGTTTAATTCACTTGTTTTCCTGCAGTGCGCTGTAAAGCCATATATCCAAAAACATTTTTAAACATAATTATGTAGAAGACAATTGTTTTTTTTTGTGTTACGTTTTTATAGTGTTTACAGTTCTTTGTTTCTATGCCCGCTTTCAGTGTTTTTGTTACGCGGGCTTTTCAGTCAAAGCTTTTGAAGCAGGATAAAAAGTTCAAGGCTTGGGTTGAGACGGTTTTTAATCAGCTTGCTGTTAATCCTCTTGTTGGAAAGCCTTTGGGTGCTAAGTGGTTTCGGGAGAAGAAGTTTGAGAATTTCAGGGTCTACTTTCTTGTTTTTGAAGAAAAGAAAAGCGTTTACGTTGTTAATTTGAGTACAAAAAAAGACCAACAGAGAATAATTAATTCTATTTGGCTTTTGCTTGACACTTACAAAAAAGAGCTGGAAGGTTTGCTTGAAAAGTAGTTATCTTACTTGCGTAACCTTGCCTGCTTTTATGTCAAACAAGCTTGAAACAAGCCCTTCCAAAAAATTTGCATCTATTTCGGCTTGGTGTTTCAAGCGCAAATACTCCTCTTTTTCTATAGTAATTGTTTCCGGCATAAATATCACTAATAATCTATTGTGCACCGCCCTATAAAAACATATTGCCCCGACTGGGATTTGAACCCGGGTTTTTGGCATCCAATGGTATAAGCCCTCGGTGGGATTCGAACCCGCGACCCCGAGTTTACAAAACTCGTGCTCTAGCCAGACTGAGCTACGAGGGCTTGCAATAATTATTCTCTTTTCAGTAACCCTTAAAAATCATTTCACTTTTTCTTTCCAAAGGCCCTTTCGTCGATCATGGTTAGCTTTTCCTTGGCTTCGGCCAAATTTGCCTTTGTGTCCTTGCAGCCGTCCTGGAGCAAAAGGCTTACCTGGGGGTGAATCTTGGTTCCCCTAAGAGAGTCAAACGCAAGGTTTGCCTCGTGATAGCAGCAAATTCCCATAGTTGCCGCTGGCTTGTACCTCTTTATAATCTTTTGCACCATGCTTCCACCAGGCACAATGAAGGTTTTTGAATAGCCAAGCTTTTTCGCAAAGTCAACAAGCTCCGAAATGTCGCACTTTCCGCATTTCTTGCACACAATTCCCTCTTCACTGTGTACTGCCTTGCAGTCCTTGCTGTTTCTCATGCAGTGCGGCAGGAAAAGAATCCTATTGCTGTAGGGCGTTGCCTTGAAGCCGTACTCGTTCAGCTTGTTCCTGAGTTCAATGTGAGTGTAGTTAATCAGCCTTTGGTTCAGCCCAAGCTTTTTTGCAATCGCCTGGGTTGCCTTTGCCACATCCAAGTGGGTTGTCCTGTCAATTGCCTCTCCAATTGCTTCCTTCATCCTCTCGGTTGCCTTGACCATAACAAATTAAAGTGAAGAAAAAGTTAAAAAGAGAGAATTTTGGAAAATTGATTTGTTTCCAGTCCAGCATTGGCCCCTTCTAAGGGCAGCCTGAGAAATTGAGGTTTGGACAGGCATTGACCCAGTCTGCAATATTGCCCGAGCCTGTTGCGGTCAAAAGCCCCTCGCAGGAAATGTCGTCCGGAACCGAAGTGTAGCAGACTGTGTTGTTGTTCAGGGTTGCTGTGGAACTTCCCCTTACGTCAATTCCCCCCCAAATTGTTGCTGTTTGCAATGTTGTCGTTTAGTGAAACAACGGAGTTCTCAATGTCAATTCCGGAAAAAGTGTTTCCGCTTGCGTTGTTGCTGTTCACGGAAATGTTTCCTGAAAAGCCACCAACGTGAATTCCCATCATATTTGCCCCTGTGTCGTTTTCCCTTATGTCAGTCTCTGACGAAACCCTGACAAAGATGCCAAACATGTTGCCTGTTGCCTGGTTGTTAACAACAAGGCTGCCAACATCCCCCATTTACCGTAATCCCAAAGTTGTCCACGTCCACTATGTTGTTGCCAATCAGTGCGTTTTGGCTGCTGTTTGCCTGGATTCCTGTATCAAATTGGCCTGAAATGCTACAGTTCACCACTGTAACATCTTGAAGCCCTGCGTTGAACTCAATGGCTGAACCTGTTCCAAGCGCCCCATCTATTGTGTGATTTTGGCAGTCTACTGTAACATTGTCCAAGCCAATTGTTATGCAGTCTCCGCTTGCTGCGCTTATGTCGGCCTCCAAAACAAAGGTTCCTGGCTTGTCAACGGTGTAGCCGCAGGCGCTTATTTCATTTCCTTCCTCTCCCAATTTTAGGGCCAAGCAAACAATTTTTGTCAGGCCTGACCGGTTTTCGTAGTTTAGGCAGATTTCCTTTGACAGAAGAATTCCCCCTGCCCTTAGAGTGAAAGTGTCCCCCTGGCGCAATTTCCACTTCCCCCAAACCTGTACTCAACCCCCTGGTAGACTATAATTGCATAGCCCTAGGCCCCGTCAAAGACTATGTCCAGGAAGGGGCTAATTACAATTTTTTGCCCTGCGCCATTCTGCAAAACCAGAACAAGCTCGTCTCCTTCCACTCCCACGCCCTTGCAAATCAGGCCCCAAAAATTGGTGCAAGTATTGGTGTTTACGCCCGCTTCAGCTATGAATGTTAGGGCACTGACAATCACAATTATCATCACAATAGCCCAAGCTATAAGTGACCAGGTATTCCAAAGAGGCCTGTGCCCTTTTTTTTCCCAGGCATTCAGTTAGCTAGATATTGATAGTTGTTAATAAAACTCCTGTAAGAGGACCCCCCTAACCCTGTCGTTTTTCCGCTTTCAACAAGCTATTTAAAGGCTACCATTCTTTATTATGTAGTAAATAGAGTCGTTTTCTACTTCTTTGAACTGGGAAAACAGATTTCTTACTTAAAACAAAAACAAAGGTGAATAAAAAAAATGGTAAATTTTGAAAACCTTGGGTTTAGCCCAGAACTCAAGGCTGCAATAAAACAAATGGGCTACAAGCAGGCAACAGAGGTCCAGGAAAAGTCAATTCCCCTGATGGTCTCCGGCAAAAACGTTATCTCGAAGAGCTTTACAGGCTCTGGAAAGACAGCTGCCTTTGGCATAGCCATCTCAGAAAGGATTCTGAAAGGCGAATCTCAAGGAGCCCTTGTCCTCTGCCCAACGCGCGAGCTTGCGTCACAGGTAAAGGAAGAGATTGAAAGAATAAACCAGAAAACAGATTTAAAGGTTTTTGCCGTCTACGGCGGGACAAAGATGTCTGCGGACGACAAGATTCTTAGCAAAAGGATTGACATTCTTTGCGCAACCCCCGGCAGGCTCTTGGATCACTTCAAGCACAGGCGCCTAAACCCCCAAACATTTGACACAGTTGTCCTGGACGAGGCTGACAGAATGCTTGACATGGGCTTTATCAAGGACATAAAGCACATTCTCTCATACATTATGCCGGAAAGAACACATCTTTTCTCCGCAACCCTGACAGGAAGCGTTGCAAAACTGATTGAAAAGTTCATTCCGGACTACGAAGAGGTAATTGTTGCACACGAAATCGTGGGAAATAGCCTTATTCAGAAGAAACAGGTCTTTTCAAGGGAGGAAAAGTTTCCCAAGCTCTTGGAATGGATTAAAAAAACCGACAACGGCCGTATCCTAATCTTCGTTGCCACAAAGCGCACCGCAGACTTCCTCGACGAAAAACTGAGGCGAAAGGGCTTCAAATCAACAACCATCCACGGGGACAAAAGCCAGAGGGCAAGAGAGGCCTCCCTTGAAAGATTCAAAGAGGGCAGGAAAAAAATCCTTATTGCAACAGACGTTGCAGCCAGAGGCCTTCAAATTGACAACGTTGAACTTGTGATAAACCTTGACAGGGCAAGGGACGCCGACACACACAAGCACAGGATTGGCAGGACAGGCCGAATGGGCAAGGAAGGGCTTGCAGTTACATTCATTCCAAAAGAGGACTCAGACAAGAGCTTTTTCAAAGACCTTGGCATAAACTATAAGCAATTCCCAAAAAGGGGTGGCAGAAGGTTTCCAGGGCAAGGTGCCCCAAGAGGAAGGGGTTTTCCAGGAAGGGGCTCTGGCGGCCCTCGCAACCGAAGGGACACCTTTCCAAGGGGCCGAAGCCAGTACAACGACATGCACGCCGGGCCACAGGGCTCCGGATCTCACAGCTCTAGCTCTGGCCCACACGGCTCAGGCCCCAAAAACAGGCGCCAGAAAAAGGGCAAGCGCTCAAACGACTACGTTTACGGAAGCTAAAGCCGCAAACCCGGGGTGAGGTTGAGCCATCTTTACCTTCGGCTCGATGACCCTAATGCCAACAGCAGCCGCAAACCCAATTTGTTGCCTTTTCAGGTTTGAATCTACTTTGGGGGCTTTGCACAAAAACTCAAACCTGCACAAAAAACCCCTTTTCTGCACAAAAAGGGGGTTCGAAATCCAAAATTGTGCTCCGTTTTTGTGCAAACTTTATTTTGGGAAAAGATTTATATATAAGCTTGTGTTAATAGTAATCGGAGTTGTGTTTTCTTGAAGGGAAAGATTTTGTTGATTTCAGCAATTTTGCTGCTTTTCTGTGCCTCTGCTTTTGCCGGCACGGTCACAAGAACCCTTTCACCAACTACTGTTGCACCGGGCGCTGATTTGGCCGTAACACTGACGGTGAGTGTTTCAGGCGACGAAACATTTTATGCGATCGACGAGCTTGTTCCAGCCGGCTGGACTGTGAAAGACAGTGGAACTGCAGCCGCCGATCATTCAGGGCACTTGAAGTGGGTTGTCATCCAGAACGCGACTAACACCTCTTACAATTATACTCTTACCGCACCGAGCACAACAGGCCAGACCGCCATTTCCGGAAACACAATGTTTAAGGGAATGGACACAGAGGAAGCTATTGGCGGCCAGACAAGCGTAACGGTTTCCAGTGGTTTAACACCTGGACCAGGGCCTTCACCAGGACTGTCTCCGGCTCCAACTATTGACTGGACAATCGTCCTGGCCGGCATTGTTCTAATAGCCTTGGCAGCCCTTGTGCTGCCACGCGTCCTAAAGAAAAAGTAAGGCCTGTTCAAATTCTTTTTTCAACCAAAACCCTATTTTTAGAAACAAAAAGTTGAATGCCCCGACTGGGCTATAAACGGTTTCGTTTAATTTACTTGTTTTTGACAGTGTGCATTGTTTAACTTTTTGTCCTGTTTTTAATAAATTCTTTTGCTTGCCTGAGATACTCTTTTAGGCAGAATTTTACTAATTTTTTTGGATTATTTTTTTCAGTTGATTCGATGAGTGCCTGGAAGTAAGGGCCTCTTTTTTCGGAAATGTTTATTAGGGGGAAGTGTTCTTCTAGAAGTGTTTTGTTGAATATGAGCCTGCAGATTCTTTTGTTTCCGTCTAGGAATGGATGTATTCTGTATATTTTGAAGTGTGTGAGTGCTGCTTTTTCCAATGGGTTGAGGCTGCTTTTGTTGTACCATTCTACAAATTCTTCAAGCAGCTTGTCGATTTTTTTGTGTGACGGCGGCCTGTAAGCTATTTCTATGCTTAGTGGGTTTTTTTCGTCTCTTTTGCGAAGGTAAACCTGTTTTTTTCTCAGTTTTCCCGGGCTTTTTGTTTCAAATTCTGACATTATGCTTTTGTGGAGTTCCAGCAAGTATCTTTTGCTTAGTTGCTTTTCTTGCTTTACTGATTTAACTGCCTTAAGCATGTTTTTGCTAATTTGTTCCCTTAGAGTAAGGTTCAAATTTTTCCTATAGGCCTCTTTTACATCTTTCAGGCTTACATCAACGTCTTCTGTGGTTAGGGTCGTGAGCGTAAAAACTATTGTTCTGTCCACTTCAAATTTTTTCTTTTTTGTTGGGCTTAGTGCTGCAAACTTTTTTTCAAAAGCGTTTCTGAAAAGGAGTGTTTTTATTACTTCATCCCCTGAAATCATTTTGGCGGAATAGTCTTTCCCGGAAAGTTTTTTTATAATCTCGCCTTTAAAAGCGTTGATTGTTTTTTCCAGCTCTTTTTCTGGGGGCTTTTCTAAGCCTAGGTATTTGGAGAATTTTTTTGACTTGTTTACCACAAAATAGCTTAATTCCAAATAATAGTATTCGCTGCCCTTAATTTTCTTTTTTCTCAGAACCATATAATAGTTAGGCGGATAAAAGTATTTAAATATATGCGCCTAACCAGTTAGGCAGATAAAACCTGCTTCTTTTCCTGCGCCTAAAAAATTTAATGCCCCGACTGGGATTTGAACCCAGGTTTATGCCGTGAGAGGGCATTGTCCTTGACCGGGCTAGACTATCGGGGCGTAACAGAATTTGTGTATGCCAACAATTATATTTGGGTTGCTGTTACTTTTATATAGGTTTATCATGAGCTTATTCAGGAAAAGAATAAAGGTTCCGCCAGGAAGGAGGGTTTCGTTTGTGTCAACGAGGCCAACAACAATCGTTTCAAGAGGGAATATAGGTGTTAGGGCGGAAGGCAAGCCATTTAAGCCAGAGCCAAACAAGAGTGGCTGGCGTTACAGGGCAAAGCAAAGGGCAAGAAAGGCTGCGAAATTGGTTGCAATATACGCAATAATTGCAAATGGCGCTGGAACCATTGGAAGGAAAATTTATAGGGACTTGGCAAAACCAGCTCAGCCACAAAGGCCGCCGGCAAAGGAGATAACTCGGAGGCCGGCGCAGCCAATGCCTGACTCGAACTCCAAAATACAGGGAGCAGCAAGGCGGGGTGTTTTAAAAAAACAGGCTGAGATGGTTGCTAAGCATGCCAAGAAGTCAGCTAGCGACCCAAACAGGGCTGCTGGCCCAAACAGGGTAAAGTCAAGGAAACCAAAAGAGCTGCCGCCTGAATTGAAGGCCAACGATTATCGCCTTTTCAGGGAGAGCCAGGCAAAAAGGTTTGGAATTGTTCTTACTGCGAAAGCAGCCGGTTTTAAGCCCTCAGCTTCTTTAATGAGGGAAATAAAGCGTGTTGTTTCTGAGAAATCCAAACCGCTCGGCACCCATAGGGTTCTAGTTTATTCTATTGTAGAGTTCGAATCAAATTTCAATCCCAACGCAAAAAGCCACAAGAATGCCAAGGGCCTTGGCCAGTTGCTTGATATCCAAATTAGACAGCTGAAGAAGCTTGGCTTCGAGATAACAAACCCCTACGAAATAAGCCAAGATGTTGAAGGTATTGCACGGTCTGCCACTTGGATTTGGAATAATTTAAAGGTCAGCAATTCGAGGGAGGCCTTCCTTTCACTTCCAAGTGAAACGCAGTTCAAGATGTTTTTCACTGGATACTACAGGGGCCTTAGTTGGATTAACCAGCGTGGCCCAGAAGGCATTGGCAGCTATGGTGAACGCGCCTTCAACATTTTTATGGACAACTTTCGACAGAACCCATTTAAGTGAATTTCTGACCAGCCTTTTTATAATGATGAGCAGGCTGAGAGCCGAGCTGCGGGGGATATTGCCTTTGCTACGATGACGACGATAACGAGTGCTGAAAAACTTTTCTTATGCGAAGCCGCCCTATTGACATGGCATCGAGCCTCACAAGAGGCGAAGATGGCATAAATCCCAGCTGGATTTATCCGGCTAGCGAAATAGGGCTCTTGCTCATTCCCAGCCGGCTGCTCGGCTAATGAGTGCTGAAAATCATTCTTCAAACAGGAGTTCAACAGGCCTGCTGTTGGCACTTCCCACCGTGAGCCTGTGCACTGCCTCTGTTTCAAGGCAGATTCTTGCCTTTGCCACAACCTCTTGCCCTTGCCTTAATTCTTCCAGGAAGCAGTTGCTGCATCCAAGCACCTTAATGCCTGGCCCGAATTCGAGGAAGACCTTTTCTGCCAGCCCGCCTCCGGAGTTTTTGACAAGGATTTCTGTTTGAGTTTCCCCAGGGCATTCTGCAATCTTTTCCCCCAAAACGCTTGCCTCAAGCCTTGTTGGTTCAAGCACTTCGAAGGAGAGGCCTGCATTCATTATGGCTTCCTCTTCAGTCTGTCCAATTTCTTCCGCCAGACTTTCCTCTGCCTGGATTTCTTCTGCCTGAAGGCCGAACAGGCCGGAAAGGTTTCCTTGGTTGAATAAGGTTGCAAGAATTGCAGCTGCTGCAATTACTGCAACAGCCGCAACAACCCTTGTTTTGTCCATTTTATCCCTGCATTGAGAGGCTTACTGAAAGGCTTGCTTCCGCAATTTCAAACAAGAGCAAATTGCTGTTTTCCTCTCCTTCAAGCCCTTCTGCCGAAACGCTTGCAAAAACCTCTCTGTTTCCTGCTTCCCCCATTTTGGCATAGATCTCTGCCTCAATTGTCTGCCCTGGCCCAATTTCAGGAAAGCTTGTTTCGCTTGTCTGCTTCTGAATCCAGTTTCCTGGAATTCCCTGCAGTGAAATTGAAACGTTTTTTGCCGAAACCTCTCCAAAGTTCCTTATCTGCACGGTGAATTTTGCAATGCTTCCAACGGCTACGAGTTCAGGGTTTGTCTCTGCTTCAAGCCTTCTTGTGGGAAGGCCTTCACCGCTTAGGGCTATTACTGCCAGGGCGGTGTCAACAGTGTTTGATGTTTCTCCATCCCTTCCAAAGCCCTTGTCCGGCAACTGCATTGCCTCCAGGCACTGGAGGGCGGAGGCAGAACTTTCTTCGAATGCGTTTAGTGCCATTGCGCCCAATGCTGTGGTGTAGGCGTTTGAAAAGCAGCCGTCCTGATCTTGGTTGCTTGAAAGCCAGTTTATTGCATCCTCAAGGTCTCGATTTTCTGCCTGCCCTGCTGCAGAGAACGCAATTAGCGCTTCGGCAGTGTATTCCTCTGAACTGTCTTGCCCTGCCTGGTAGCCAAAGCCGCCGTCTGTGTTCTGCGCAGAGAACAGGTAGTCCAGTGGGCTATTGTCGTTTCTTGAGGGCATTTCCCTGTTTGCTGCTTCCAATGCCACAATTGACCAGCTTGTTGTGTCAACGTCGCTGCTTCCCCATCCTGAGAAGCCACCATCCCCTTCCTGTTTTGAGAGAAGGAAGTCTAATGGGGAACTGCTGCCCTTGCTGATATCCTCAATTTCGTTGTTGTTTGCAATCAATCCAATCAATGCTGCGGACGTGTGCAATGCGTCTGAGTCAAAGCCAGGGTAGGAAAAGCCTCCGTCCTCCCCTTGGTTTGAGAGCAGGTATTCCTCCGCCTCTTCTTTTGTTTCCTCGTTTCCTGTGAAGGTGTTTAGTGCGATTAGTGCAAATGCGTTTCCCCAGATCTTATGGCTTCCTATTTCACCGCTTTCCCCCTGGTTTAAAACAAGCCATTCTGCTGCCTTTTCTGCCGGTGTATTTTCTTGGCCTCTTGGCTCGTCATCGAAACCGAGTTCTATTACGTCTCCTTCCTCTGGCACATATCCCCCAATGCCAACCAGGGATGTTTCGTTGTTTGCCCAAAAGTGCCAGTATTGCTCTGTTGAATTTTCAATGCCATTAATGCTGTTCACAAACCAGCTGTCAAAGGCCTCGTAGTATGTCATGTCCATTTCCAGGCCCTGCTCTTCTGCAAGTTTTGTAAATGCGTGGAATGCGTTTGCGTCCTCTTCCAAAGAAACAACCTCTTCTACGTCATGGCTTGTGCCCTCTGGAAAATTAAAGATTGTTGTGACATATTTTGCTGCAGCAAACTGTGTCAGCAGTGCAAGAATTAAGATTACAATTAAGATTTTTTTCAAGTATCCACCTTCCCTTTTTTAAGAGATTTCTTTAGTAAGTTATTAAAGGATTTCCTAAACTAGTAATGATTGTTATCCAAATTGATAATATTCTTTTTTCGGTGATTGAAAATGGATATTTTTAGGGTTTTGGGCAATGAGAACAGGCGAAGCATGCTCAAAATTTTGATGCATGAGGGAATGCACATTTCTGCCCTGGCAAAAGAGCTTGACATCAGCGTGCCTGTTGCCTTGAGGCATGTTCAGGTTTTGGAGGAAGCAGGCTTTGTAAATAGGTCAAAGGTTGGAACCAGTCACCTTATAGGAATTAACAGCAAAGCCGTGTCAAAGATTAAGAGTGCTTATGGCCTTTTGGAGAAGCCCCTTTCTGTGGAAGTAAAGAAGGGAACGCCATTGCTTTTGGCCCTGAGAAAGGCTGTGAACCTCAAGGTGGAAAAAAGCCCTGATGGTGCCTTTATTTCAAGTGTTGAAGGAAAGCACGGTTATTACATCTATGAGGTGAATGGAAGGCTTTCCGAAAAGCCAGTTGACCAATTTCTTGTTGAAAAAGATTTAACCGTTGAGTTCAAGAAGCTAATGCCTGTTGTCGGAAAAAAGATTGTGGTTAAAACAAGGGATTAGCCTGAGTAATCCTCAATTCCTTCCAGTTTCCATTCTATCAGGGTATCCTTTTCTAGGGTGATGCCGTTTATTCCTGTTACTGCCATCTCCCCGTTAACGTAAAGTGCCCAGAACTCGTTTTCCCCTGGTGTTACGCCGTTTATGGACTCCACCATTACGCCCATTTCGCCAAAGTCCTGTGAACCAACTTCTGCCACATCGTTCATTGCTTCAAAGGCGTTTATCCCGGTGTCGACCTCAATTGTCTTGTTCAGTATCACTTCCCCGCCTGCAGTTGCGGTAAATGTAATTAGGGCGCTATCTTCTCCAGGCACTGGCTTGAATTCCGGCGGAACAAACGCGCTGAAGACAAGCCATACTGCAAGCAGGCCAATCAGCAGCAGGAACAGCTTTGGGTCTACAAGGTGGTGTTTTTTCTCGTCAGTCTTCTTTTCTTCCATGTTAGGCCCTTACCAAAAACTTCAGCTTGCTTAGGACGGCTGAGTCTTCCAAAGTAGGGTTGCTTACGACCATTCGGTCAAGCACTGGTGTAACAATCAGCACAAAGCCTGTTACAGTAACCAGGTGCATTATTGTGAACGGAATCTGTCCAAAGAATGCCTGCGCAAAGCTCATCCCAAACATGGCAGGGCCAAACAGAACGCCTGTCACCAAGTCAAAGATTAAAACTCCC
>JAFCBY010000015.1 GCA_017610485.1 Candidatus Falkowiibacteriota bacterium | reverse complement strand
CCTTTTTGGCCAAAAGAATTCTCAAGTCCTTTATTGAGAAGACCGGCCGTTCTTTGAATGCTTGCCTGACAAGCCCAACATACTTCATTCCCTAAACCCCCTTTTTAGAGCGAGCAGCATCTGCCCAAAGCCTGGCACAGCGCCAGAGAAAACAATTGCCCTGAGGTTGCTCTCGTCAACCGGGTTTTTGGGGCTTTTAAGGAAAGAAGAAACCTCTTTCCGAATTTCCTTGCCTGGCGAAACCATGCTGCTGAGCATGAAAACATCGTATATGTCGCGAACAAGGCGCCTGTTCTTAAACGCAGCCAGCTTCTCCAAAAGCAGGGCTTCGGGCGAAAGAGTGAAAACGTTCATGAAGGAACCTTCAACCCTCTCAAACGGCCTTGGCTCAAAAGCCTTCGGCCTTCTAAAAGCAGCCTCAAGCCTAACCTCAACTGTTCCGTTTGAAACCCTTGAAAAGACCGCGTTCTGGGTTTTCTTGAATTTCAGCAGGGAAAGGCCCCTTGACTCAAGGGCTTTTCGAAAACCTTCCTCAAATCCCTTTCCCAAGCCAAGGTAAAAATCCAGGCCCTCAGAAAAACGGTTTCCAGCATAGCAGCGCCAAATTGCTGTTCCGCCATGCAAGACCGCCTTGGGCGAAACCTGGTAGACAACATCCACTATCTCATCCTGCAGCAAAGCAGTCTCAACATGAATCCTTTTCCGAAGCCGGTTAAACAAAGGAATAAGCATAATATATTAAATCAACCAAACTTATAAAAAAGTATATGTTTGGTTGATTCTAGGAAAATTGGGGCAATGCCAACGAAAGCCTAAAAAAATGGTTTGAGCATATTTGTTTCATGGCAGGGAAGCTTTTATCCTCTTTTGGCAGGTATCTGGCCGAGAGAAGGGCCAAGCAAGCGCGGCCGAAAACGAAAAATGCCAGGGTTGACTTGCCAGAACTTGTTCGGAAGCAGACAACGGCGTTGGAGAAGGGAAGTGTGGAAGAGCGCAGGAAAGCGGCTCTAAACCTGCACCACTACATTCCAGCTCTAAGCCGCAGGGACGCCACAAAACTCCTGCATACACTGAGAAGATTTTCCCCGACGAAAAAGGACACAACCTTGGACGGATTGATTGACACAATCATTGCTCAACTTAACAAACAACTCCAGCCGAAATCCAAGAAATAAAGGTTTGAACCAAAGTGAACTCATATGAACGCAAAAGCCCTCAAGGCCCTGGTCCTGCTGATGTCCGCAGCCTTGGTGGCGGCCCTGACAAGGTCAGTAATCGGCCAGCTGGACCCAACAGTCTTCTGGGTGCTTGCAGGAATCACAGCTGTCTTCGCGTTCCTGATTCTGCCAAAAATGAACAAATGAAAAAACACCCAAGCCCCCCCGAAATCCTTCTATGTTGAAATGCCACTTTAAGATATTAAACCTCCTTTAGTAATAAATATGTTAGGGGGAGTTCTCCAACAAACACTTCTATCCGCAGTCCAGAAAGGCTGCATTAGGACGATTCGGTTTGGAGGAGGGCGGCATTAATCTAAAATAGGAGAAATCCATGTTTTCTGCTATTTGCGCCCAAGATTTGTCGGTTTCAAAGCAGACCATGCTTTTTTCATTTTTAGTTCCCTTTCCTCAAGAGGTATTTTCATGAATCTTTGCCCCATAGTTACAAACAAACAGTTGTTATGTAGAAGTTAGGAGTTGTTTTTTTACATATTACCAAATTATCTTAGATTGTGAACCATTGACAATTCTATTTTAATGGCCCTTATCCTTTCCTCCAAACGGTGCTCTCTCTTCATTTGTCGCGCCATTGCCGGCCCTTTGAGCTCTGTTAAAGAATCGTGATTCCGCCTAAACAAAATAGTTAGACTGTCTTCAGCTATGGCAAGCCTCTTAGTGAGATCTGCCGCCCTATCTGCACGAAACCTGTCCATTGCACGATGGTCGGCTTCCAACTTTTCCAGAGCTTTTTCAAATGCCAGGAGGTGTTTTTTTGCTTCGGCAACTATTCTTATGCGCCTGCGTTCAACATTGGCAGCCTTTTTAGCAACCCTTTTAGCTTCTAGCTCCTTTGCTTCAGCGACCCTTTTGCGCTTTGCGGTCTCTGTTTTCGCCCTAATCTTCGCATTTTGCTTAATATGCCTTGTCCTCTTTTGCGCAAAATTTAATGGCCTCATTCCAATCATATAACTTAAGCCCTTACCAGTATATAATTTTTCCCCAGAAATGGAAAGAAAGGTATTTAACCCAGAAAGTTGTCTTGTTTCCAATGGAGGCATTCTTTCTTTCCTTTGGATACATTGCCGGCATTTTGATTGACATGATAGTATTGTTCTTTGTTGCAGGCTTTTTGAAAATCGGGGGCAATTCCTTTGGAAAAGCCGCAATTTTAGTGCTTGTTTCAGCTGGCTTGGGATACTTTGTTGGGCCGCTCGTGCTTGCAACCTTCTTCCTGTCCATAAGCGCTTTTCTCCTGGCCCTAATTGCCGCCCTTGCCATCAGGCTGATTCTCATAAAGGGGGTTTACCGGATTGGCTTCTCAAAGGCGATCGCGCTATGGGTTGTCTCAGCAGTCGTCTCCCTGGCTGTTTCCTGGTTTATACCATTCTAACAGCAGGATAAAACTCTTTCTTTCGGAAAAAGATTGTTTCCCAAGCTTTTTCTTTAAAAGAACTGGTTTGGAATTCCAATTGGAATAATTTGGGGGAGAATGAAAAAAAGCGGGTTTGGGAAACTAATTGAAATGCCCTAAAAGTGTATAGGGCCATAAAAAAGAGGCGTTTGGAAAGACCTTATTTTTTAATCACCCCAATCCCCATCGGCGCATCTTTCGCACAAAACCTTGTTACAACGTCTGTTTCCTTTTCAATTCGTTTCCAGGCAAGGTTCACGCCAGGAGTGGTATCTCCAGCAATGTCGTGAAAGGCCATAAAGCCCCCTTTCTTCAAAATCGGGAAAAAGAGCTTGTAGTCCGACCACACTCCCTCAAAAGAGTGGTCTCCGTCAACAAAAACAAAGTCTGCTTCGCCAACCAAATCTCGGCAGGCGTTAACCGTTTCCGAACGCCGTGAGTTGGCAAAAAGGAGCTTGACGTTTGAAAACTGTTTTAGGCGTTTAAGTTTTACAAAAAGGTGAACGCCTACCAGTTTTCGCTTTAAAAAAGGAAGCGCCGGCTTTACAACAGAGGCTGGAAAAGACCCCAACAAACGCACAAGCACCTTCTCCTTGCGAAACAGTGGTTCTACAACAAACAATGGGAAAAAATTCAACAAACGCACAACCGCCTTCTCCCCATAGCCCAAATCGGCAAAAGGAAGGGTTACGCCCACAAATTTTGTGTTTGGCAGCAGTTTTGTCATTACATCCAGGGTTTCCCCCCTGCCATACCCAATTTCAATAAAGGTTTTTGGGTTCTGGCTGCAAACAAATTCCGCAAACGGAACAAGCTCCTCTTCCAACTGCATCGAATACTCTTTTTTGTGCAGTGCTTGGCTGACAGCGGTTTTGATAAACTCCTTGTCCATCTTTCCAAAATTTGCAGGCATAAAGAATTCTCTGCTTTAATTAATTTAACTGTTTGGGTCTGTCAAAAAAGCAGCAGGTTAAACAAGCAGTCTTCAATTAGCCAAATCAGCGCTTTTTTAATCGCAGTGCTTTCGCTGCAGATGCCGCTCCTATTACCTTTGCTGCATCTTGCCTTGCTCTTTTTTTACTATTTGGTCCGACCGCGTATCTTTTGCTTTCTCTGCCTTTTTCTCCAAGGCAAACCTAAAGTTGGTTGCAGTTTCTTGGGCTTGCGGCTTAGGCCGGGCCAAGTTGAACAGAACGCAATCCACTCAACAGTTGGCAGCGTTCCCAAAAACGTGTGGTTGTCAATCATTGACAGAATCTTTTTCTTTACCTCAGCCTCCCTTTTGCCACCAGCAACCTTTCCAAAGATCGGGAAACATACCTCCTAAAATTCGCCTTACGGTTATGTGAGATAAAGCTTTCCAATTCAGCAAAAGAAGAATTGCAGCCCTTAAGGGTTCTTGCACGGGCAAGGTTTTTTAGAGTCAGATGCATTTCCTCAGGAAAGTACGAGACCATGCCCCCGATCTTGTCTCCCCCCAAATCAACAAACATCGGTTTTTTCCTAAGATCTTCAACCCTTTTCTGCGCTTCCACAATCTTTCTTCTATACACCAGTTTGGCCGAACTTCTGGCACGCTTAAAGTCATTCAAAAATCTTACCCCGCCTTATTCAGCAGCCCGTGCCCTAACATAGGCCGCAAAGTCCTTTCTCCCAGAGTATTGTTCCAGGATCTCTATCGCACGCTCTATTCTGGCGGCGTCTGCCGCTGGTCCAATGCGCTTGCGCACAATCTTTTTCATGGTTAAAACAATTAGGAGCAACAGTGAATTTAACCCTTTGCAGGAAGGGCATGCAAGGAAAGAACATTATGTAGCATTCACTTCTTGTTTTGGAGGGAGAAGCCGACTGCGATCGCCATTGCGGTAATCATCAAGTAGCGCAGGCCAATCTCCGCAAGGTAGGAGTCAAAGATTTCGAAGATGCTGCCGTACATCGGTAGGAGAATTGCTATATCCAAAACAATGTTTACTGCAAACCAGGCAACGCCGACCATTATCCCTTCCCGCAGGAAATTCTTTTTTACTTCTTTGAAGTAGAGCACTAAAAGGGCGGCTCCCACGACAGAGCCTATCACAATCAGTATGGTCTTGAACAGAAAAGTGCCTATTATTAGCCTGCCCTCGCCCGAGTAAAAGAGAAGCGAAATCAGAAATGGAATCAGCCAGGTGCCTGCTCCCAGCAAAGCAATTCTCACATACCGGTCCATAACCATTATAAGGGGCAAACCAGTATTTATTGTTTTGCCGCCCTGGCAGAGGCAATCAATGCAAGCTTTTGGCCCCTCAGCATTTTCTTTATCTCGGCCTCGCGCTTCATTGCCTGGCTTTTACTTTCTTTTATCTCAAAGTAGGCAAGCCTGACAGGCCGTCTTGGCTTGGTGTACTTTGCTGCTTTCCCCTCATTGTGCAGCCTAACCCTTGCCTCCAAGTCATTTGTGTAGCCGCAGTAGAGGCTTTTGTCACGGCATTCGAGAAGGTAAACAAAAAAATTTGGCTGGGAACGGTCCATAAAAAAATTAGGCTAGCGTTAAGGTTTTTAATGAAGAGTACGTTTCTCTTGGATAGGAAAACTCTGCAAAGTGTTTTAATGGCCAAACTGAAGAAGATTGCAAACCCGGGGGGCCCTGGGCCTTGCGGCCTTTGGAATGACCACCATTCTCTTGAACCTGCACAACATGGGGTTCTTTGACCTGGGCGCAATGATTCTTGCAATGGGACTGTTCTACGGCGGAATTGCGCAAGTAATTGCAGGAGTCCTGGAATTCAAAAACGGGAACACCTTTGGATTTACTGCCTTTACATCCTACGGCTTTTTCTGGATTTCGCTTATCTTCATTTTGATTGCACCAGGAACCGGTTTGATGCAAGCGCCCTCATCAACCGCGATGGGCGCCTACCTCCTGGTCTGGGGAATCTTCACCGCAATCATGTTCTTTGCAACGCTTAAACTAAACAGGGTAATTCAGTTTGTTTTTGCCAGCCTTGTCCTGCTCTTCGTGCTGCTGGCCTGGCAGACTTCACAGGCATTGCCCTAATCAAAACAATTGCCGGATTTGAGGGAATAATCTGTGGGCTTTCCGCAATCTACCTTGACATGGCAGAGCTCTTAAACAAGTCCAAGGTAAAGGCAACTCTGCCGATCTGGCCGGTCAAAAAATAACCCTGTCCTAAAATTTGTGCGGTTTTTCTGGCTTGAGATGGGTTCATCTTTAAATGCTTTTCGCTCTTTTACTCTGTTAGTGATTGAAATGAGATGCGCAAAATGCGGAAACCCTGCCTCAAAGTACAACAAGACAGGCATCCCTGTGTGCTCAAGGCATGTCAAAACAAAGATTTCACCCCCTAAATGCCCGAATTGCGGGCTTGGAATGGCTGTTAGGGAAGGCAAGTTTGGGAAATTCTGGGGCTGCCCTGCATTCCCAATGTGTGACGGCCTGCAAAAAATCTGATTAAGAAAGGCTCCACTGATTATTCGGCCCTAATTATGCCCCTGCAGTTCTTGCTGCCACAGTTGCACTTTATGTTCATGTCTGGCTCTGGCTCTTTGACATAGTCAGAGGTTAATTCCTCACCCTTCTTGATGTCGCGCATGGCAACGTCGCAAAAATCCCTGACAAAAGTGTTTGGTTCGCAAGAGTGGTTGACGTAGCGTGTGGGTGGAAGCTGCAAGACATACTTTCCGTTAAAAAAAGCAACGTATTTCTTTTCGTCCTCCGGAACGTTCTTTACATCCTTTTCCAATAGCTCGTGGGAAAGGTCCCACTTTAGGATGACTTCACCTTTCCTGAAATCCCTCGCTGCAAAGACGCCACGGCCCTGGATTTTTGATTCCTTTACAAGTACGTCAGGCATGAAGAAGTTATTGCCAGGAAACGCTTTTCAAGTCTTGGTTTGCTTGACTACCTCTTTAAAGGCTAACTGCATTTACTTTAGTATTGACTATTTTAGGTGTTTTGTTTGGCAAAGGCAATTGAGATAAAGGGCTTGAGCAAATTCTACAAGGATTTGAAGGCCGTTGACAACGTCAGCCTTTCGATTGAGGAAGGGTGCATTTTTGGGCTGCTCGGCCCCAATGGGGCGGGAAAGACAACCCTTATCTCAATACTTATAACCATGAGAAAGCCGTCCGATGGAACCGCCAAGGTAAACGGCTTTGACATTGGAAAAGAGGCAGACGGCGTGAGGAAAAGCCTGGGAATCGTTTTCCAGGACCCGAGCCTGGACGACGAGCTAACAGCCTTGGAAAACCTCGAAATGCACGCAGCACTCTACGCCGTCCCAAAGAAGAAAAGGCGGAAGAGAATTGAGGAGGTTATCAAGCTCGTTGGAATGGAGGCCAACAGGAACAAGGAAGTCAAGACCTTTTCAGGCGGGATGAAGAGGCGGCTTGAGATTGCCCGCGGTTTAGTACACCATCCAAAGGTCTTGTTCCTCGACGAACCCACAATCGGCCTTGATCCCCAGACAAGGGCAAGCATCTGGAAGTACATAAAGGCATTGAACAAAAAGGAAAAGATTACGATTATTCTTACAACACACTACATGGACGAGGCAGACAGCGTCTGCGGAAAAATAGCAATAATTGACAGGGGAAAGATAATTGCCAGCGGAAGCCCGACGCAGCTAAAAAACGGATTGGGTGGGGACATTGTCTCAATCAAATGCGCACAGAGCAAGAAGTGCGAGGCGGGCCTGTCAAAAGTTTCCTGGGTAAAGGCAGTTTTGGTCCACGACGGGGTTGTGGACGTGAGGGTTGAAAAGGGCGAGGAAAAAATCCCGAAGATTCTTGCACTTATGGAAAAACAGGGTATAAAGGTTGAGTCAGTCAGCCTAAGAAAACCCTCCCTGGACGATGTGTTCATCCACTACACCGGAAAAACCATCAGGGAGCAGGAGGCAGACTCCCTTGCAGGAATGCGCCTTAGGGTGAAGGTCTGGGGGCGCAAGAGATGAACAGGAAGCCGTGGAGCAGGGGGCAAGGGCAATGAACCGAGAGCTCGAAGGCATTTACGCTTTGTGGAAAAGGGAACTGATAAGGTTCTACAGGTCAAAGAGCAGGATTGTTGGAAGTTTGGGCATGCCATTCTTCTTCCTCGTAATTCTGGGAACAAGCCTGAACAACGCATTCGTCGTTCCAGGGGAAGGGAATTACCTGGAGTTCATCGCGCCAGGCATAATCGGAATGGTTTTGATGTTTAGCTCAATGTTCGCAGGAATAATTGTCTTAATGGACAGGCAGTTTGGCTTTTTGAAAGAAACCCTTGTTGCGCCAATAAGCAGGGGCTCAGTAGTGCTTGGAAAGGCCCTTGGAGGGGCAACCACCGCCATGGTTCAAGGAATCATAATAATGGTTATTGCGTTCCTGCTTGGAGTCCAGTTCCAGATTGTGAACGTGGTTTTGCTGCTCTTCTTCATGCTGCTGATCTCAGTCATGTTCGTAAGCCTTGGAATAGCGATTGCCTCAAAGATGGAGGACATGCACGGCTTCCAGCTAATAATGAACTTTTTGATAATGCCCTTGTTCTTCCTAAGCGGAGCCTTATTCCCGCTGTCAACCGCGCCAGAAATCTTGAGAACAGCCACTCTCTTCGACCCATTAACCTACGGAGTGCAAGGGCTTAGGTTCATTCTGCTGGGGCAGTCAGACATTCCGTTCGCAACCTGCTTTGCAGTAATCACCGGATTCACAATACTGTTCATGTCAATTGCAGTCTACTTGTTTAACAGGATAGAGCAGTGAATGGTCTTCAGCCAAGAATTCCTTTCACAGCCACCCTGATTTTTGGGTCTTCTAACAATCCAGTAGTATTAATTGAAACCGTTAGCAACTTCCTTTGCTCACCCTTCCTCAACTTGCGGAAAAACATCAACGTCGGCCTTGCATACTCATCAGGTGTTTTCAAGGCCTGTTTTGATTGCAGTCTAGAAAGAGTTAGGAAAAAGCTTTCCGGCTGCTCCCGGGCATAAAGGCGCATCCTGACCGCTCTCCTGGCAGGGGTTGCCCTTTTTCTAATGAACCTTGCGGGCGATTTCCCTGCTTTTTCATCGGAAATTTCGATTGAATGAAAACCCATTCCAACCGCTTGCGCAATTTCACTGCAGTGGTCAATAAGGGCCTTGTCCTGAACCAAAACAAGCCTGCCACCGGGCTTCAGGGCGCGCTTTGCAGCTATAAAGAAGGCCCACAGGCTTCTCTCCGGAGCCAACTTCAAACACATTTAAAGGGCGCCGCCTTCTCTTGGCGGCCTTTTTTTGAGGCATGAAAGAAAATTAGGCTGTTCAAAGAATTTAACTGTTTCGACTGGCCCGCTGTCCTAAAATTTGGGCTTTTATTTTCTTGACTAATGTTTAGGGTGTTTGAAAAAAAAATAAAAAATTAGAAATATTGTTAACGAAAAAGATTAATTCTGGAAATCAGAATCAGTAATCTCTGTTTCTTCCGCCACCGCCGCCTCTGTCAAACGGCTTCTTATGTTTCATGTAGCAGTCGCGACAGTAAACCGGCCTTGTTCCGTCAGGCTTAAATGGCACTTCTGTCTCCTTACCACATTCTGAGCAGGTAACCTTATGCATGGCCCTGCCAAACTTGTCTTCACTCATTTTTGTTTTTTCACCTTTTTTTTGTTTAATGACCTGTATTGTACAGGTAAAAAAATAAGTGCATGCACAGGTTTAAAAAGGCTTTTAAAAGGCCTAAAGATTGTAAGGGAACACCTAAAGGGCAAAAAGGGCTTATTCCAACAACCAGGCTCATGCTCGATGGTTTAATAGCCCTCTGGAGGTTGCAGCCGCAAGACAGTGGGGTTAAGGCGCACTTAAAATATCTAAGGGCACTGAGAGCAAACCCTGTTCAAAGATCCAGGAAAGAAAAGAGGGGAAAAAACCGAAAGAAAAAGAAACGCTAACCTAAGCCTTCTTTAAAAACACTTTTTTCTCCAATTTTTGTCATGGTTTGGAGAAAGGGATTCTTCAACGGCCTGAGGAAGGGCCTTAGAATTTACCTCGAGCTCGTAATCGTAATCGTGCCCTTGTTTGTCTTCGTAACCTTCCTGAAGCACCTGCAGGTCTTCCCGGTTCTCGAAGCATGGCTAAGCCCGTTCATGGGCCTGTTCGGGCTGAGCGGAACGGCCACAATCGCACTGCTCACAGGATTTTTCTTTACGGCATATGGAGCAGTTGGAATAATTTCTGCGCTTGGCCTTGGCTGGAAGGAAATAACCATTCTTGCAGTCATGATTACAATCTGCCACGAGGTAATTATCGAGTCCGTAATTTTGAAGAAAATGGGTGGAAGCCCCCTGAGGATAACTGCCCTGAGGTTTGCCTTTGCATTAAGCGCAGGGTTTGTGTTAAACTTGGTGTTGTGAAATGGACTGGATTGCGATACTGTTAGAGGGCCTTTCCGGCAGCGTTTGGGTACTGGTAAGAATGCTTGTGGTGCTGGTGCCAATAATTGTTGTGCTGGAAATGTTGAGGGAATCTGGATGGCTTGAAAGAATCTCGAACAAGATTTCCTTCATCGCAAGGCTGTTCTCCGCAAGCAAGGGAGAAAGCTTTCCAATAGCGGTCGGCGGCCTGTTCGGCATGACAAACGCCTGCGGCGTCCTAATCGATCACAAGAGAAGCGGTGTCTTAAACAAGAAGGAAAGCAGGCATGCGGCGGAAATGGTTGGAATAAACCACGGCTGGATAGATGACCCCATACTCTTTGTGGTCATTGGCGCAAGCCTCCCAATAACAGTGTTCGCAAAAATAGTGATTGCCATACTGTGGGGGAAACTGGTTAGCTTGAGGAAAAAGGGCAAACAGTAAACTGTCCTAAAATTCGTGTTAAATTAGAATTTCTTCCTCTAAGAAAAAGCGTTCTTTATTATCTAGAGGAAAATCCACAAAGAAATCAGGATTATTATGATTGGCCAGAATGGAAAGCCGGTGTCCCACCAGTGGAGCTCGTTTCCAAGCGAGATAATGCCCCATACAAGGAAGAAGATTGCGACAACTATTGCGGCAATGCTTACGTTGTGCCTGCGCCTTGTTGGAGGACCTGAAAACTTGCGCTCGATTTTCTTCCCGAGCTTTTCGCCCCAGTCCTCCCAGGTTTCTGCCTCTATAACCTTGGCTTTTGACTTTCCTGGCATGGAAAAATAAAAGGCTTTGATGTTTAAAAAGCTATCAGATGCAGATCACAAAGGTTTTGCAAGCCCTGCAGCAAACTTCCTTGCATTTTCCAAATCGCCCTGGTTTGGCCTTCCCTTGTTTCCACCACCAAACAGCTTGAAGGGCCCCCAGGTTATCAGACCCTTTGATGCAAAGCCCCCTACAACCGAAAACCCCTTGCCTGCAAGCATTTCTTCAAGCCTGGCATTGTTTTCTGGTTTTCCAGAGCCGCTTGTGCTGAAAACAAAAGCCTTCTTACCATTTGCCGGTGGAAGCCCTTCAACAAACCTGAAAAGCTCCTTGTGCGTATTAGAGCCGTAAACCCCTGAGCCAAAGCCCACAAGGCCGTAATTCAGAATTTCTTTTGGCTTTGCCTCTTCCAGAGGCTTGAGCTCTGCATTCAAAACAGAGGCCATTGCCCTGGCAACCTTTTCGGTGTTTCCATGGTGCATTGACTTGAATATTATGAGAGATTTCATTTCAAACCACTTAGTTAAGGTGGGAAAGCTTTTTCTTTGGTGGTGTTTTGGCAGGAATACAGGAAGTGGGTGGTTTGGATTTTTTAATTTTTCAATGCAAAAGGGTTTGCTTTTCCCAGGAAAGATTTTGCAAAATTTTCAAATTGAAATCCGAACCAGGATTTTTTAAAAGGAAGCCCTGCTGTTCCAGTAAAACGGCTATTTTTCTTCGCCCATTGACGAGAGCCAGGCTTTGGATTAAATTTGTTTCGGCGGACAGGCTCTCTGATGAAGGTGGAAATTGCATTGCTTTTGCTCCTGCTTTTGGCAGGCCTTGGCTGCGTTCAGGGAGAAACAGGGGCCGGGACAACAGAGACAGTAGCAGCAGACAAAGCGCGGGAATTTAACAAAATAGAATCAAGGATTGCAGAAAAGGCGATAGATGGAGACACTATTCTGCTTCAAAACGGTGAACGGCTAAGATTAATTGGCCTTGATGCCCCTGAAAAGGGGGAAGACTGTTGGCTGGAGGCGAGGGACAGGCTGCATGAGCTTGTTGCCGGGAAAAGCCTTGTTTTGGAAAGGGATGCCAGCGAGAGGGACAAGTACGGCAGGCTTGTCAGGTTTGTTTATGCCAATGGCCAGTTTGTAAACCTTGCGATGGTTGAGGAAGGCCTTGCAAAGGCATTTGCTTTTGAGCCAGACATTTCCAAGGCGGCAGAATTTGAGAAAGCAGAGGCCAGGGCTTCAAGGGGAAAGGGCTGCATTTGGAAAAAGCCTGTTGAATGAATTTAACGATTTAAGAAATTGCTTGCTTTAAACGAAGTTGGCTGACTTTACAGTCTTCCAGAACACATCGTTTATTTTGCCAAATTCTGCCCTTGGGGCAGAGAACAGTATTTTGAATACCTTGCTACCGTGCAGGATGAACATTGCTTTGTTCAGCATTTCCTTACCCTGCTTTGATTCAGAGTAAACCAAGAATATGTGGCCAACTGTTTCCTTTTTCTCCTTAATGGTTGCGCCCCCTGTTTCAAGTCCGGATACTTCACCTAAGACAAACTCTTCAATTGTCCTTCCATTGCTCGGTGAGACTATAAGTGAAAATGTGTAAGGATGCCTTTGCTTGGCAAGAACTGCGTCTGTTGGCTTGTTTATGTTGTCAGGCCAGTCAGGGTATGAAATTGAATACTTGTCGCCGTTGAACAACTTGAATTTGTCCTCAAACGAGGCCAGTGGGGAAGCAGGCTTCTTTTCCACAGGCTTTGGGGCAAGCTTTGTCGGAAGATCAAGCTTTGACATTAGCTTATTGGCTGGCTTGGCAGGAAACACTGGCTTAGGCATTGGCTTTGGAGCCGCCTTAGCCGGAAACATGGGCTTTTCGGCCTTTGGAATAAGATTTTTTGGAATGGCCGGCTTTGTCTCGACTGGCTTTTTGGCCAAGAAGGCAGGCATTTCCGGCTTCTTTTTCTCCGGAAAAGCTGGCTTGGGTGCCTGGCCAAAGGGCTTTTCCTCTGCTTTAAACAAATTTGGCTTTTTATCAAGCAGTGATTTTTTTTCAACAGGGGGCTTTTCTTCGCCTAAGAGATTTTCCGCCTTAAATGGGTTGGGTTTTTTCTTTTCCCCGAATGGCTTTGGCTTGAGCAATGGTTCTGGGCCTGGCTCGTCAAGCAAGCCACGTTTTTTTTCCGGCGTGGGAAAAGACTTTACCTCAAACGGCTTTGATAAAGGCTCTTTCTTCTTCTTGAACAAGGGGGCGGTCTCAAATGAGTCTGACTTGGGCTTTGGCTTCTCCTTGAACAGAGGCTCTGGCTTGAAGGGCTTTGGCGCCGCCTTTGGCCCCAGTTTTGGCTTTGGCGCCTTGAGCAAGGACTTTGGCTTTGCCACAGGCCTTGTAACCTTCATGGAATCTGGAAGAGGATATGGAATAAGCCCTGGCTTTCTCCCAGTTTTCTTAACAAGTTTGACTATTTTGGGCGCTGGCTTTTTGACCAGTGCCTTTTTCTTAACAGGCTTTTTGGCAACCGGTTTTTTCTTGACCAGTTTTTTCAAGGCCTTTTTCTTAACAGGCTTTGGTTTCTTAACCGGTTTTGGCTTGACCTTCAAAGCCTTTTTTTCCCTTATTGCCCTCTCCTTGATTGCATACATTTCCTTTGTTTCCTTCTTTATCCTGTCTTCCACAGAGCGAAGCTCTTTCCTTAAAACATTTGTCTTGTTGGCAACGTGTTTCAGCAGTTCCTTCTTCTTCTCGAATCCTTCCTTCTTCCTCTTGAGCGCCTCTATCCTTGCGTTCAAAGCCCTTTCCTTTTTGGCGGAGAGGTTTCTGGCCCTTGCTATCTTGGCCTCCTCCAGGGAAACCTTTTTCGCAAGAGCGGTCTTCAGGCTCTTCTCAAGGCTGATTGCCCTTTTTATGAGCTGCATGCCCTTGGTGTCGAGGGAAAGAACCTCGTTTTCCAGGGTTGCCAGCTTCTTTTTAAGGCTCGCTATTTCCGGGTCACTACGCATAGACGCTCAGCTCCCCGGCCTTTTTTTCAAGCAAATCAAGCTGCCTTTTCAGGGCGTTGTGCCTTTTCTTCGCGCCCTTTATCTTGGCCTTTTTCTCAGCGTAAATCCTGTTAATCCTTTCAAGCGAGGAAATCTTCATCCTTAGGCTTGCCTGCTTTTTGGAGGCCGAGGCCTTTATTGCCGCAAGCGACCTCTTTTCCGCGGAAAACTTTTTTCTCAGGAGAGTGGTAAGCTGGCCCTCAACCTGGTTTTTTTCAGCAACCTTTTTCTTCAAGACGAACTCGTTTTTCAAAAAGGCCTTTCTTGACTTGGCAACCTCTGCCTCAAGTTCTTCCGCTCTCTTGTCAAGGCCGCCAATGGTTGGCCTTGCCTTGCCCTTTGCAGATTTCTTGGTTTTTTTCCCAGCCATTCACAACACTTGTTTTTTCAACACTAATTATAAACAGCGTTGGCATATAAAAAGCTTTTTGTTTAGTCTCGCTTTTAAAGGGGGAACTCTGGATGTGGTATTGGAATTTAATTTGTTTCCCACAGAAAATTGGTTCCAAAAAGGGGTGTTTTTTTTTTGAGTGGCGACTTGGGACAAGTTTGATGTTGAGCAGTTTAGGAGGGGCATGGATGTTGAGCTTGAGCACGGCACGGTTGACTCAAACACAAACGTTTCAGACGATGACCCCTTGACAACCGGCAAGATTGCCCTGGCGCACTTGAACGAGTTTCCTGACTACTACACAAGGCTTGACAAGATGGAGGAAGAGGCCGAAGCCCACTGGGAGAAGCAGGGGGAATAAAGCCCTTAATAAGAATTTCCAGGCAAGAATTTGTTATGGCAGGAAGTTCAGAGCAATTAAAGCAGGCCCTTGAAAAGGTTTCCTCAGAGGACTTGAAGCAGGTTGCTGAAGGCCTTTCCACTGCAGCCCAAATTGAGTCAGAGGGCATTTCTTTTTACGGAAAGCAGGCTGAAAAATTCAAGGGCAGTGAGACTGGCCATTTCTTCAAGTTCCTGCAGGGGCAGGAGGAAGAGCACCTTGAGGCAATTGGCAAATTAAAGGCCTCTTTGGAGGAAAAGAGCCAGTGGCTCGAGCCACAACTTTCAACGCCGGAAACAAAGATGTTTTCCAAAAAGGACTGGGACAAGGAAAACAGCGAGGGCATTACCGCAATCCTGTTTGCCCTGTGGAAGGAAAAGCAGGCCAAAGAATTCTATGAGAGAATTGCCTCAAGAATAAGGAACGAGGGGGCAAAGCGCTTCTTTTTGGCCCTGGCAGAGTTTGAAAAAGAGCATGCGGAAATGCTCGAAGAATTCGTAGAAGACAGCTACTACACTAACGAGCTCGTAATGGGCTAAAGCTATTTCTTCAAAAAGCCGTTGAGAACCCTCCCCAAAAATCAGGACAACCAATGCAATAACTGTCCCTGTAACGGGGGGGTGAGGGGAGGAAATAGTGTCCAAAGCCCACTGACAGGCCTATTGCAGCCAAAACCCAGATGTCTGCCGCCGTTGTTAGGCCGCGAACCCTGTCCTTGTCCCTAAAAATGGAGCCAGCAGCAAGAAAACCAACGCCTGTTACAACGCCTGCAGCAAGCCTGGAAAAGTCGGCTGCGGAAGAAAAGGTTCCTGTAACAGAAATTGAAAGAAGGGTAAACATTGTTGCGCCAACGCAGATAAGGATATGGATCCTGAAGCCAGCGGGCTGGTCGTGCATCTCCCTTTCAACGCCGATCAGGCAGCCTAGGACAGCGCTGATGACAAGCCTTTCAATGAATAGCCATTCAAGCATGAAGTAATTAGAAGGCGAAGCGCCTCAATAAACTTTTTTGACCGGACCTAGAACGGCAGGCTTGGCGGCTCTTCACCGACGCCTTCAGGCGAAGGCGGCATTGGCGGAGTCTCCTCCAAAATGCCCCCACCGCAGTCTACTGCACATGTTTCAGGCGTTTCACCTGAGTCACATGTCCCGTCGCCGCACTGTGGCGGCTGGACACAGCCGGACAGCAAAACAAACAAGGCCGCAATGAAAGCCAAAACAAACAACTTTTTCACGATTCAAACCCTCCTAAAAGTTATCCCCCGATTGGAGGCATTGGCGGAACAGGACTGCCCAAAGAACACTCCTTTGTTGCATACAGCGCAAACGCCTTCCCTAGGTCATTTGCACTGATCTTATGGCCCAGTGACTTCTGCCATTTCTTTGAGGCGGCATTGTAGAAGAACGCTGCCCTCGGCGCACATTCACCGGTTATTTCTGAAATATTTGATCCAATCATGTCGGTTGTTACTGCAACAAAGTTCCAGCCGCTTACCAAAGAGTCTAGCTCAGCCATCTTCACGGCTTCCCTGACAGTGCCCTTTGCCTCGCAGGCGTTTCCCGGGTTATAAAGCCAGTATGCCTGCCCTACCTTGCCGTCTGGGGATTCCTCGAATCTCTTCTCTTCCTCAATGTACTCAAAGACCCTTATATCCCTGGAATCACAATCAGTGCTTTCAACCAGATCAAGCTCACCCGGAATCGAGAAAAGGTTCCAGCCGTTCTTTATCTCAAGGTATAATTTCTGTCCACTTCCCTTCTTAGTTACAATGAATTCGGCGTGCTCATATCCAATGCTCAGCACCTTTATCACAAAGTCGTTTACCTCAACGCTTTCTCCGGCCGAAAGAATGTATGTGTTGAACGGTGTTGGGGGCAACTCAACATTTGGCACTGTGTTAGAGGAGGTGCCTGAGGAAACAATCTGCTCTACAACCTCTTCAATGTAGTCGGTTGCCACAACCTCCTTACCAGTCATCTCCCTGGAAAAGCGGTAGTTGCTGACATTTATCTCAACCTGGGAAGGAAGGCTTTCGCATTCGACATTCGCAGGGCAGCTGGCTGCCCCAATGCCCAAGAGGTCAATTCTCATGTTTGCCTCAAGCACGCGGGCTGCCTGCTTTACAGAGAGCTTGAACGGGTCATCAACATGCACATTTATTACGCTTGACTCAGACTTTGAGACTACGAACAAGGCATTGTTGCCGGAAAGCTCTGGCATGAAAATCTTTAGGCCGTAGAGTTTCAGGGACTCGCCGGTCCTGAGCCTGTAACGCTGCCTTGTTGGGCTTTCCTCACCGTACTTTAGGGCCTTCCAGACAGTGAGGTCTGCATAGCTTCCGCGAATACACCTTAACTCATCTTCCATGCACTTCACAATTTCTATGCCCTCAAGCTTTATGTAAACGTTTTCCTCGACAACAAGGGCGGCCTGTTTTCCCTTCAGGTCGAACTTCTCGTCAAGCCTTACTTTTATGAGATTCTGCAGGACCTCCTGCCTCTTTACAACAAACCATGTTTTGTTGCCTGCAAGGTCAAGCAGCCTCAGCCTAAATCCGGAAACAAGCCTTTCCTGCCCCTCTCTTAACACAATAACCGTTTGGCTGGAGGTGCAGGAACTGCCGTAAGTGCAGTCCACAGTAGGCATTTGTACCGAAACCGTTGCATAAGGCCTTGTGTCGCACTTTACATAATCTGTGTTTGAGGCAACGCATTTTGGATGCATGATATCCAAAAGCTTGGCCCTCATGGCCTCGTTTGGAGTCCTTGACATCTCAGGAGTTACATCCAAGACAAGCGCGGTCTGGTCCTCAACCAGGTCAAACCTTTCATTCAAATAAACCTTCTTCATTTCAGGCGTGGCTTTTTTTGAAACAACGATGTTTGCCGAAAGAGCCCCACAGCCTGGGCCGGATGCAGTGCAGGTAATCACCGAAATAGAATTCAGCTTTACCTCGTGGCCATAAACCGTTATTTCTTCGCCTGCCCTTAGCTTTATGTAAGGCCTGTAAACAGAGCTTCCCTGGCTCATAGAGGACTCAACAGACTCGACTATTTGCTCTTCTACCGCTTTGTCCACTTCGGCATCTTCTTCCCCGCTTGCCCTTGCCACAGTGACATCTGTAGCGGCAACTGTAGGCGCTGAACCGTCCGAGCCACCGTAAGACCCGCTTCCGCTTGGAGGGTTTATCGTTATTGGCTGCAAAATCTCCAGGACAGCCACATCCTCGTAAAGGTTGAGCATTCTTAGCTGCAGCCTTGTCTCCTTGACTATTGCCTTTTCCTTATCCTGAAGGTCAAACGGCTTGTCAAGGCACACAATCTTTGTCTCTGGCTGCGAAATTTCCTCAACAACCAGCACTGCCAGGTACTGCAGTGGGTAGCTCTCCATTATTATGAGCTCCTTCATGGAAATCCTGTATTTGCCAATAACTCTGCTTTGCCCCTCGGTGAGCGTGACGTAATGCGTTCCGCCTGAGGCAAGGCTAATGTGGAAAGTGCTGTAGAGTCTGGAGCCGCATCCATAGCCTCCGCCAACAGGCCCGCTGCTGCCTGGCGCGATGCTGGGCCCGCTGCTGCCTGGCGCGATGCTGGGCCCGCTGCTGCCCGGAACACTGCCAGACCCGCTGATGCCAGAAGGACCTGCGGTTGGCTCTACTATCGAAGTGTTTGTAACACTGGCAATCTGTGTGGAAGTTGATCCGCCGTAGCTGCCCTGGCCTGTTGGGTCCTGGGCGCGAATGACTTCGGTTGTTTCAACCTCATAGCTTCCGCCGCAAATCGTTGCCTCGGTTATGTGGTCAAAATTCACTTTCATTATGTCTCTGTTGCCCTTCAAGACAAGGGCAGTCTGAGACATGCTTAGCTTGAACCTTTTGCCAAGCTCAACCCTTATTGAGTCAGGGGGCGTTTCCTTTGAGGCGACAAAGGATGCAGCATTTTCACCGATTTTTAGAGCTTCTAAGGTAATGCCAGAGACCTTTGCTGATTCTCCCTCAGAAAGGTAAAAAACAGAGGAACCAGAACCATTGGACTGGTGTGAGGTTATGCTTACCTGAACGCTTTTTGAAACAGGGTCACATTCTCGGCCTGGCTCACAAGGCATTCCAAGCTGATAGTAGTTTATCCTATGCAGCTGCACGTCCACATTAATGTAGGAGCCGTTGTCAAGCAGCATCGCTGTCTGGTTTTCCTTGAGCTCAAAGTTTCTGCCAAGTTCTGCCTTTATCTTGTCCGGCCTGCATACTCCAGAATATGCAACCCCTACGTTGTCGCAGGAGGCAACACACTTGTTTGAGTATGTTTTGCCGTCAACGCCGCAGACAGGAGCGTAAACTGCCGGGCAGACACAATCATCTTCACACTTGCCCTTATAGGCAATATTTACACCGTTGTGCTTTGCCTCACAATCATTAGGATAATTCTCACCATCAACACCACAAACAGGCAGGTAAATGTCTGCGCATCCGCCTCCGTCGCAGTCTGTAGGGCAGTTGTAGTTGCTTTCAATCCTTTCATTACAAACCCCATCACCGCACTTGGCAGTGCAGTAGCCAGTAATGCCGACAATGCGATCCTTTGGAGGAATCAGAGTTAGACCAGAACAGCACTCCAAAGGATTGGCAATTACCGGGACTGATTCCCCTTCACCATAGCATCCTTTTTTACAGTCTTCCGGGCAGTTGCAACTGTTCTCCCTGTCATCGCAGACGCCGTTGCCGCATGGCAAACAAATGGTTCCGCATTTGGCAAAAGCACAAGCGCCATCTGAACTCTCAACAGCCAAAGAAACCGGATTCAAGCCCCTGCAGCAGGGAACATCAGAGGGAATGCAACCGTCAGCCTGGGTTCTGCACTCGGCCCTTACAATACAGGCGCCGTCTCTACAGCCGTCCGGGCAGGAATATCTTACCCCATCAAGGTTATCGCAGGAATATTCAAGCAGTGTTGTGTCATCCAAGCATTGGTCAACCCACATACCACAAGGCGGGCCATATGGGCAAGGGTTAGCAGTGCCTCTTACATAATAATCAAGCCCGTTGTCGCTTTCAACGCATTCCCTTTCAGCAGGGCAATCTTCCGGGCAGTTGTAACTAGTTTCAATTGTTCCACAAATTCCGTCACCGCACTTTGCAGTGCAGTATCCGGAGCTGCCAACAAGGTCGGAGTTTGTTGGCTTAATCAAGTCAAGGCCAGGGCAGCAGGCCAGGGGATCAGCAATTACAGGAACTGACTGCCCCTCAGAGTAACAGTCAGAAGGAAGTGTATTTGTATCCCAGGTGGTGTCCCCGTTTGCGTAAACAAATCCGGCCAAAGCAATGGCCACTATCAAAAGAATTCCAATCAAAACCTTGTTCAAATTAACCGCCTCCGACAATTGCAATACATTACACTTTTTAGGTATAAATAACTTTGCAAGATAGTGTGACTGGAAGCTGTTTAAAAAAGAGGTTTTTTGTTAGGCAAAAGCATAAGTGAATTTTTCCCGGGCAAAATCAGAATTAACGCTTTGCAGCCTGCTTCCTGCTTTGAACCAAACCAACAAGTTCCTCAGCAGACTTTGCAGCCTGCAGGTTGACAACAAGTTGCTTGTTCCCTGCAAAGAACTTTATTGCCTGGGTTTTCAGCCTGCCAAAATAGCCAATCTCAAGCTTTTGGTACAAATCAATGTACTTCAAAAAGGCCGTCTCCCTGGGCAAAGGCTTTTGGCCTAGAATCTCGGCAAAAACGCCAGGGTTTCCAATTGAGGCTGTGCCGACCATTACAGCATCACAGCCTGTCTTGTCAAGCATTCTGTTAAAGGAAAACCGGTCATTCACGCCGCCGTTTCCAATTACGGGAATTCCAACAGCTTTCTTCACCCTCTTGACCGCCACAAGGTCAACAATGCCCTTGTTCTTCTGTGTAATAGGCCTTGCGTGAACTGCAATGCAGCTTGCCCCTGCCTTTTCAATTTCCTTGGCAAGCCTGATTGTATGAAGCATGTTGGGAGAAGACCTTATTTTGGCCGTAACCACTGCACCCAAATCAACCCAGGCTTTAATTATCTCAACAATCCTCTTCGGCCTCTTAAGGAGGGCAGAGCCAGCACCCTGGTTAATTACATTGTCAGAGGGGCATCCAAGATTCAAATCCAGGAAATCGAATTGCTTCTCCCTAAGCAGGGTTTCGGCAGCCTTCTTCATGCTCTCAACCCTGGCTCCAAAAACCTGCATTGCCAAAGGCCTGTCGTCAGCAGAAGTTTGGGCCAAATGCCCTGCTGCCTTGTTGTTCCTAATCAGAGCCTCGGAATTAACCATCTCAGAATAGCAAAGGGATGCTCCCTGCTCCCTGCACAAGAGCCTGAAGGGCAGGTCAGTAATCCTATATATTGGAGCAAGAACCAACTGGTTCTTCATCTTCACCCTTCCAATAGAGAACGTATCCATAATAAAGAAACATTAAGGAAAAAGGAATATTAAAGGCTGCCTAGCAAGCGCCTTTTGGGAAAAAGGCAGTTGGCCGCTCCCTAGGGAACAAAGTCCTGACAGGCAATAACCCAAGGAAGGGGCACCAACCCTATAGACACTTTAAAACCCCCCCAACCATTATGTAGAAGTTAGGTTTTTGGCCTTTTTCATTGACTTGTTAACGGAAGAAAGTTGTTTTGGCCGGCAGGCTTTTTCCGCGGAAAAGCCCATGCAAAGAAATTCCCGGAAATCGTTCAGGCCAGGGGCAGTATTTGACTAAAAACCCGGCACAGGGCTTTGGAAACCACGCCAATTTTTTACAGAGCCAAGAAAAGCCAGCAAACGCCTTTTACAAGCCCCTGGAAAAGCCAAAATGAAAACCTAAGCAAAGCAGTACAAACTGGTTCCCATACTAAACTCTCGCATCCAAGCAGGCTTTGCAAAGCAAACCATTTTCAGGCTTTTACGCTATTTAAACGCATTAGTTTAGGGGTATCAGGGCAAAAAAGCATGAAAAATGAAACCTGTTTTTTCAAACAAAAAAAACTGTCCTAAAATTTGTGAAAAGGGAACACCACACGTTATGTATAAGATACCCGTTCTTTTCGTTTTCTTGGAGTTATCCCGAAAATGGGGTTTTGCAGAAAACAGGGCAAAACAGTGGTTTTGTTTTAAAATTGTTTTGCTTTCTAATTCTGCAGAGGTGTTTTTATGAAAGTTTCTGAATTAAAACCAAAAGCGGCTGTTCCGGAGATTGTTCTGGAAATTGTGAGCAAAGGCGAAACCAGGGAGTTTGCAAATGAGAGGGGCAGCGGAAAAGTTTGTTCCACTGCGGCAAAGGATGAGGATGGACAGGAAGTTACCCTTTCCCTTTGGAATGAGCAAATCGACCAGGTTAAAGAGGGGCAGAAGGTCAAAATCGAAAGTGGTTGGTGCTCAGAGTTCCAGGGCCAAAAACAGGTTAGTACTGGAAAATTCGGAAAAATGGAAGTTTTGGAGTGATATTCCATTCCAAAGCCCTTTTTCGGCTTTTGCTCTATTTTTAGAATTCAAACCCTGTTTCTTGAAGCCTTTTGAAGGCCTTTTCAACAGTCATTTTATTCACATATGGCTTGTGGTGCCTGAAGCCGCCGCCAAACCCGTGTGGAATGTGCATAAGCTCATGAACTATGGTCTTAACCTGGTCTTCCCTGCTTTGCTTCCCAAACTGCTCTGTTATCAGCTCTATTACGTAGAACGGCTGCTGCTGCATTCCAAACTGCAGAACCTTCCCAAGAGTGTGGATTCTTGCAATAACCCTCTTTGTCTTTGTGTCCCTGCTTTCAACGCAGGAAACCCTTTCAAGCAGAATATGGCTGAATTCAAGGGCTTTTGCTATTTCCCTGGCCTTTTCAGTCCATTCAGGCGAGAAGGAGTAGCGCATTTTACAAGTGATGTATGAAAAGGTTGTTAAGGTTAGAGCACGGCTCCAATAGCCAGGTCAAAGATCTCCGGGAAGAAAAGCACCAAAACAGTAAGAATCAACAGGACAAGGACCCCTTCATCCAGCTTGTACCACATGATGAACATTGCGGCAATAGGAATCAGAAAAACAAAGGGAGTTACACTCATTGTGGCTATTGCATAGCCTGCAACCATCCCGACAGTAAAGATAAGCAAGAGAATTGTGCCCACCTTGGCAATCAAAATAGGAATGCTCTTCAAAATGTTGTTGAAAATGTTTGCTACTATGGTCATAAATAAGACTTACCCAAGCAACTATTTAAACCTGCTTCTTGGAAACAACTGCCTTAAAATGGCCGCATTGTGGCCTTATTTTGCAGGTTTCACACTTTGGGTTCCTCGGGAGGCAAATAGATTGGCCATATCTAACCATTAAATGGTTGAGCTCAAGCCAGTTCCTTTTTGGAACAATTTCCATTAATGCAAACTCTGTTTCCTCCGGAGTCTTTGTCTTAACCAAACCAATCCTGTTCGAAATTCTGTGAACGTGAACATCTATAGGCATTGCTAGCTTTCCAAAGCCATAGACCAGAACACAGTTGGCTGTCTTCCTGCCAACGCCAGGAAGGGAAACAAGGCTTTCCAGGTCTCTGGGAACTTTCCCCTTAAACCGGCCTTCAATCTCCTTTGAAATTTCCTTTATGCGTGCTGCCTTCACCCTGTAAACGCCGGCAGGTCTCACAAGAGCCTCGATTTCTTTCAGTGGGGCTTTGGCAAGCCCTGCAGCAGTATTGTACTTTTTAAACAACTGTTGGCTTGCCCTGGCAGTATTCTCGTCCCTTGTCCTCTGGCTCAAGACAGTTGATATCAAAACCAGGAAGGGGTCTTTGCTTGAAACAACGGCCAGTCCTTTGGGCTGGCTGCGCATTGCTTTTAATATAACGGAAAGGTCTTTGTCCATTTGGCAGAAAACCCTGGGAAGATAATTAAATTTGGTTTACCGGACTGAAGTAGGCTTCCTTGCACCCAACCGTGCAAAACCGCCTGCTGTACAAGTCGGTTGGATTCTCGATGTCTTTCCCGCAATGCAGGCACCTCCAAGTTTTCTTCTCTGCAAAATTTTCAACACGTCTCTCGACTGTTACAGATAATGTCAAGTCCCTCACCTCACATAAGTAGATACAGGCAATAGATTTAATTATGCTTGTTTAAGAAAACAAACCAAAAAAAAGGAAAAAACGGGAAAATGACTCCCCCCTAATAGGAGATTTAACTGCCTTACTCTTTCTTCTCTGCTTCAGGCTCTTCAGAGGGGGGCTCTTCAGCAGCTTCCTCAGCAGCCTCTTCCTTAGGCTCTTCTTCAGAAGCCTCTTCCGAAGCCTCCTCAGCAGGCTCTTCAGCAGCCTCCTCAGCAGGCTCTTCAGCAGCAGGAGCATCCTCAGCTTTTGCTTCCTCTTCAGCAGGAGCATCCTCGGCAGCTTCCTCAGTAGGAGCATCCTCAGCAGGCTCTTCCTTAGGCTCTTCTTCAGAAGCCTCTTCCGAAGCATCCTCAGCAGGGTCTTCAGCAGCTTCCTCAGCAGGAGCATCTTCCTCTGCGGATTCCTCTTGAGTTCCCTCTGCGGGTTTTTCAGCGCCCTCTTCAGCTGCAGGAGCAGCGTCTGCCTCGCCAACAATGGAACCAAAAGCTACTTTGCCTCTGATGGCATCAATTTTAACCTTTAACTTTTGGCCTGGCTTTGCGTTTGGGATTATTACAACAAAACCCTTGATCTTACCAATACCGTCTCCTTTGGCACCGGTAGCCTCGATTTCTATGTCATATGTTTCTCCTTCGTTGACTGGCTTTTCACCCTCAAATCTTCGCCTATTGTATTTACTGTAGACCATATGTAATTACCTCCAATCCAAATGTGTTAACATAAAATCTTTGAAAAATCAAGAATCAGACTGTACTGTATTCAACCATTATTTCAGACAATTTAACCCTTATTTTCAATAACTAAATTGGTCCCGCAAGCCTTTTTAAAGCCATAGCCAAACGCCGAAAAACCGGGAAAAACGGCAAAACAGGCATTGCGCGCCGTTATGTAGTTGGCCCTTTGGCGGCCTACGGACTGGTGTGTTGAAAAAATAAAATCGTGGGAAAGATTGCAAAACAGCAATCTCCCAACCAATAAGATAAGGAAAAGCAGCTACTTTTTTTCTTTGACTTTCTGCACTATCTTTGCTTCTGTCTTGGCATTCTGCTCTATTTGGGCG
>JAFCBY010000094.1 GCA_017610485.1 Candidatus Falkowiibacteriota bacterium | reverse complement strand
AGCTCTGAAACCGGCTTTGGCAGGCTTTTCTCAGTGCCAACTACTTGCCCGCGCATCCTGTCGTTCTGGGTGAGGCTTGGATCCAGGGCTGTTCCAATTGCAATAAGGCCGCCTGGCAACGCTTCCTTCAGGCTGCCGCCGCTGCAGCTAAGGCTCCTTATCTCAGTTGAGAACTCTTTTCCGTCCTGTCCTGGCCTTATCAAAATCTTCTCGCCCAGAATTGCCTTTCCCTGAACTATGCTTCCGCCGACAACGCCGCCCTGCAATTCCTTTATTTTTGAGCCTGGCTTGTTTATGTCAAAGCTTCTCGCACAAAACATCAGCAGCGGCTTTTTCAGGTCAAATTTAGGTGTTGGAATATGTTTCTCAATTGCCTCAATCAAAAGGTCAACGTTTCCGGAAAAGTTTGCTGCAATCGGGATTATGGGCACGTCCTTGTAGCCGTTCTCTTCCAAAAATTTGGAGATATTTTTCTTGTTTTCCAAAGCCTGCTTCCTTTCAACAAGGTCAATCTTGTTTTGGGCAACAACAACCCTTTCAACGCCCGCCATCTTCAATGCCATCAAATGTTCCTTTGTCTGGGGCTGCGGGCATTTCTCATTGGCTGCAATGACAAGTACTGCTCCATTCATCAGGGCGGCCCCTGACAGCATTGTGGTCATAAGGGTTTCGTGGCCTGGTGCGTCAACAAAGGAAATCTTCCTAAGCCTTTTGGCTTTCTTTCCGCACAACGGGCAGACAGGCTTGTTTGTGTATGCCTCTGCCCCCTTGCAGCCCTCGCACTTGTATAGTGAGACGTCGGCATATCCCAGCCTTATGCTAATGCCCCTTTTCAATTCCTCGCTGTGGGTGTCAGTCCACTTGCCTGTAAGGGCCTCTGTCAATGACGTTTTTCCGTGGTCAACGTGGCCAACCATGCCAATGTTTATTTCTGCCTGAACCGCCGTCTTTGGCTCCTTTTTCTCTTTTTTTTCAGTCATGTTGCCACATTGTCCTTAGCCGCAAATCCGGCTGGTATTGGGCCATCTTCGTCCCCTTCGAGGACTCGATGACCCTGTTCCAATCTCTATCCTTTTACCTTGCCCTTTATCTTCTTAGCCTCTTCAGCCAGTTCGACGTTTCCCACGTTTTCCAGGCTCTGCTTTATCATTCTTTCTTTGGCTGATTCCTTCTTTTCCTCAACCTTTTCCTCTGTCGGCTTGATAAACTCGCTTAGTGGCTTCTCTCCCTGTTTTGTCACAACAAGGTTGAGTTGTACCACGTCCGAGGCTATTTCGTTGCCTCTCATGCTTTTTCTCACATACCTGCCCTTTTTCTTTTTCTTGATTCCGATTCCGCCCTTTGCCAGAATCTTTCTCCTGCCTTGCCCTGTCAGGCTCGGCTTCATTGGAAAGCCCTGCTTGTCGCTTCCCCCTGTTATTTTTGCCTTGAATCCGGCAAAGCCAACTAGTCCAAGGTCAACTTCTTCGCCAAGCTTTTTGTTCAAAAAGACCGGGCTCTCTGTCTTCTTGTTGTATGCCTTTCCGGTTTTACTGTCAGATATTACAAGCTTCATTGGTTATCCTCCCCGTTTTTCGAAATTTTTTTCTCCAACTTGTGGATTTCTTCGAGTAATTCTTGCTCATCAACATTAAGCAGCTTCTGCATTCCTGCAAGCTCTCCAAACTGCTGTTCCGGAATAAAAGAGTAGAGCAGTTTGTTCTCTTCAAGATTTCTGCCAACAACGCCCTTGTCAATTGACACTGCTACTTCCTGGCCCTTTATTGCTTCATCAATGCCCTTGCCCTGCATTTGTATGACCGAAACCTTGCCAACAATGCTGCCTTTCTCGTTCAAAACCTTTATGCCTGGCCTGAGCTTGCCTTCCAAGACCTTTACGCCTACAACTGCTGGCTTGCTGTGCCTGAAGACAAAGCCATGCATGAAGCGCATTTTCACAGGGAGTGTAAGCCTGCTCAAGGCATTCTTTTTGTCCTTTTCCTGCTGTTGCTTTACCCATTCGGCATAATCTTCTACAAGTTTGTAGATAACGTTTCCTGAAAAGATCGGTATGCCCTGCCTTTCAGCTTCCTGCTTGGCAGAATCCTCGATCTGGACGTTGAATGCAAAAACCACTGCTTTTAGGTAATCGGTTTCCTTTTGGGCAGCCACCTCCATTACGTCGTGCCTTGTAACCTCGCCAACATCTGCCTTCTTTGGCTTTAGCCCTGATTCCTTTTCAAGCAAAACAACCATTGCCTCCAGGCTTCCAAGCGTGTCTGCCTTGAGTACCGGTCCCGTAATATTTGATTTCTGCTTAACAGAGGCAATCTCCTTTTCAATGGCTGCATTTTCTTCCCCTGTTGCCTCAACAAGCAGGGGCGATCCGGCCAGCGCCTCCTCAAGGCCTGGCGCTGCAACCTTTACGCCTGCGGCGGCGTGAACTTCTCTTACATTCAAAAAGCGTTCTCCGGAAGAATCCCTTATTTCCTGCAGAGGTTTTGGCATTAGCAATGCCCTTACCTTTGTTTCAACAACTTTGTTCTTACCGCCCAAAACAATCTTGTCATTAACTTTCAACACGCCGCTGTACAAAATAACGTCCACTGTCTTTCCCAGTCCCTTTTCCTCTTTCACTTCCAGAATCGTTCCCTTGGCTGGCTCTTCCTCTTCAATGCTCAGCTTTTTTTCAAAAAACTTTTGGCTCAGGCCGGTCAACAGGGTTAGAAGCTCTGGCAGGCCTTCGCCTGTCTTTGCGCTGATTGGAATTATCGGAATTTGTGTTTTAAAATCAGTGCATCTGTCAAACCTTTCGCTTTGAAAGCCCTGCTCGTGCAGCTTTCCAACTAGTATATAGATTTTCTCGTCCAGCATTGCGGCAAGCCCCTCATTCCTTTTCAAATTCTCGGAGAAGCTTCCTTCTGTGCTTTTCCATCCCTGAAGGAGGTCAATCTTGTTGGCTGCAACCACAAATGGCGTTTTGAACGCCTTCAGAATGCTTATGGCTTCCAGGGTTTGCGGCTGAAAGCCCTGGGTCAAGTCCACAACCAGAACGGCGAGGTCTGCAATGCTGCCGCCTCTTTCCCTGAGGGATGTGAATGCTGCGTGCCCTGGCGTGTCAATGAACAAAAGCCCTGGAAATTTTGGGGCGAAACCGAATTTTTTCATTAGTGTTCCGGAAATCCTTTCGATGAGGTCGATTGGCATGGACGTGGCACCGATATGCTGTGTTATTGCCCCTGCCTCTTTTTCTGCAACAGCCGTTCCCCTAATCCGGTCCAACAATTTCGTTTTCCCGTGGTCGACGTGGCCAAGAACGGTTACAATCGGTTGCCTTACCTTCATATATAATCACCTTCTTGGCGATTTAGAGTGGATTCAATTTCGTATCCGACATTTTTTACATCGTTTAATATCTCTGCTTCTTTAAATCTTAGTAGCATCCAATCCAACTTTTGGATTTTCTCTTCCCTCTGTTTGTCTTTTCTAATCTGTTCAGCTTTTGAATGCCAATATTTCCCATCACATTCAATGGCTATATTATGCTCTGGAAATGCGAAATCTACCCAATACGAGTCAAGTTTATACTGCCTCTCTGCTGACAATCCTCTTCTAGTTAATTCTTCTCTCACTAGTTTTTCGATTTGTGTTTCATGTCCCTTTTGACTCAGGATATAATTCGGATGTAAAGTTGGATTTTCTTCTTGAAGTTTTTTTATTGATTTAGCTATCTTTTCTATTGTTTCTTTTGAGGTATCCAACTTGGAACAGGGTATACTGCAGTGGTTAGCAGTGTGGTTTCTATAAGGAAAAACCTCAAAAGATTTGCCGCAATATGCGCATTTCTTCTTTATTTTTCCACCTTTGAATGAGGGGCTTTTTTTGCCTGCAAACACCCCTTTCATTTTTTTTGAAATCCCTTGGTTCCTGCACTTAATGCTGCAATATTTGGCACTGATTGCATATTGCTGGACTTCGAAGCTGGTCCCGCATATTTCACAAACTTTTGCTATTCTCTTCTTAAAATCTTCGGCCGAGCATTTTCTAGAGCAATATTTTCTTTCATTTTTGCCTTTTATTACTTCAAAATTTTTGCCACAAAATTTGCATTTCTTTTCTACTCTGTGATCTTTTAGTTTACATTTAACCGAACAAAACTTCGCAGTACCTTTCCTAGCGGGTATGATTTGAAATGCGCCCCCACTGGTTATACAGGTTTTTTCCATGGTTATTCCCTCATTCAATGTTTTTGTGTATTCCTTCGTATAGTTTTTCAGTTGGTTGTTGCAATTCTATGAAGATCAAC
>JAFCBY010000093.1 GCA_017610485.1 Candidatus Falkowiibacteriota bacterium | reverse complement strand
GTTGAAAACCTGCCAATCTTGACCGCAATCATCGGGCTTCGCCCGTTTCCCACATACCTAAAAACAAGTGCCCTGTCCGGCGTCTTGCCGTAAATTCGCATGTACTCGTGGACCGGCACGTCGAGGATGACCTTCATGCTGTCAATCAAAGTGTAGCCGTAGATCTGGGTTTCCTTCAGCCTTGAAGGGTTTGCAACGCAGGTCCCAGAAATCCTTTTCGCAAAGTCCGGGCCCTTGACGGCCGAGTAGAACTCGTGGGCCTCAAATGCCTCTGACTCTGGTACAAAGTCCTTTTCCAGCTGCTTTACAACCTTTCCGCCCCTCTGCGCGTCAATCTCGATAAGGGTTTGAACAAATCTGGAGATGACCCCAATGCCAGGGCTCTTTCTCCTGCCGCCCTCGTAGTCCGAAATAGTGCTGCTCGTAATCTTCAATGTTTCGGCGAGCTCTGTCTGGGTAACGCCAAATATTTCGCGCCATTTCTTCATGCTTCCGCCAGGGTCCTTGCTTAAACAAATTTCCCCAGCAATCGTAATGCTTAACTTCTCCATCCAACCACTTGAAACAATTAAGGCAAAAACACTTTTAAAAGCCTTTCGTCAATCGCCGAGCAGCCGGCGGGGCTGTGCAAGAAGGCTATTTCGCCTTCGGCTCAATAGCCTGGCTTCGCTGTTTTTAAGTCTTTTGTCTAAGGGGGTGTTTTTAGCTTGGAAGTTGTTCCTTAGCTTTGCAAACCGTCTCCTTAACTTTTTGTCCACCCTGCTTTTTAGGAGGAGATCTGGCTGAAGTGGGAGCGATCTTGGGCTCATTCGTTTAAAATCAATAAACACTGGCTTGCAGTTCTGCTTGTCTGTCCACTGAACTACTATGTTGTCTGCACCCAAATTAAAAAACGGCAGGTGGTTTTTCAAAAAGAATGTTTCAATTTCGGCCAGGCGCTTCCAAAATGCTTCATTTCTAATAGGTCCTGTTTCAAGTAAGTTTTTGCTCTGAGTTCCGTTAAAGTCTTTTATTTTTTCAGCTAAGAGTATGCTTTTGTTGCCTTGGCCTCTAATTCCTATCAATCTTGCAAAATTTTCCCTTAAAGAACCAAGATCCATCTTCATAAGTCTTTTGTAGTTTGCCAACGCTTGTTTGTTCACATCCAAGGTTCCAAACTTTAAAAGAGTGTATGTTTTCATCCAATGCTTTAATCTGAAAGGGCCATAGTTTTTGGTTCTGGTTAGTTTAAGTAGTTTTCCAAGAACCTTTGGTCCCACCTCAAAAATCTGTCTGTAAGACCCTTCACTAACTTGAACGGGCTCTTTCCAGCTTTTTCTCTTCATCAAACGGACCGGGTGAGATTCGAACTCACGATCACTTCCTTAGGAGGGAAGTGCCTTATCCAGGCTAGGCTACCGGTCCAAAACCTTGCGCTATAAGAATTTCGTCAAAGAAAATTTATATAAACTACTATTACGCTAATTATCCCATGCAAATAGGGAAAAAGGCCAAAAAAGGAGCCGGGAAAAGGGTTCCTGGCTGGAGGAAAGCCGGAGCAGGGAAAAAGCCAAAAAGGCCCTCAACAAGGGCTGTTTCCTTCGCCGAATTCAAGCTGGTTCGGGAGAACTTTTACATGTTGTTTAGCCCGAATCTGGGCCGCGTTATTTCACCAAATATTTACCGGGCGGCCTTGCGGGAAGCAGGCTACTCTTTTACAAAACTCAGGAAGGAACTCCCTGAAGATGTCGCGGCGGTTGAACAAATTATTGTTGACTACAATGCTGCAAAGAGGGCTGTTGCAACCAAGTATGGGTTGAAGAAAGTTCATGAGGGTTATGTCGTGTTACAAGTCATTCGCCTCCCTGAACCAAAGAGGTCGAAGGCGCTTGCCGATCTAACCCGTTTGAGGGCAGAGTTTTTGAGTTCGTCAGCCAGGCCGTTGTACGCCCTTTACCTGCTTTTGAGAAAAAAGGGCCTTTCAAACAAAGCGCTTGGCTTGGACTGGCAAAAGGTTTTTCCTAAACCAAGAAAGTGAGAACCAGCCCAACAGCAATCGGAATTGTGAAATTGTCGTCTACTGGCAGCAATTCGGCCGCCATTCCGACAACTGCTGTCGCCAGGGCAACAGGCCACTGGAATAATGCCAGCAGGAAGCCCGCGCTTACGAGAATTCCCCCAACAGTGCCCTCTAAAGTCTTTTTTCCCGCAATCCTGCGCCTGCCAAACCGCATTCCAACAATGGTGCTTGCGGCATCACCGTAGACTGCTACGCACAGCGCGCCAAGAACAATCTCCTGCCTTTGGAACAGGGCCATTGCAATTATCGCGCCCAAAAAGAAGAGGAGTGCCCCCTTTCCAGGCAGGGTTTTTTCATAGTGCCTTTCGACTTTCTCCACAAGCGGGGTGAGAACCGGAAACTTTACCTCTTTCTTTATCATCCAGGAAACTGCAAGGCCAACGATGAAGGCAATTGATATGGCGAGCAGGCTTTCTTGGACGCCCCTTATGGCAACAAGCGCGATGATTGCCGAGCCAAACAGAAAGTGAATGAATTGCCTTCTTAGCTCTGTCTTCATTGCAGATCACAGTTTTATGCAGTTGGCAAGAACGTGGTCTTTTTCAAATGGCTTGAGGTTTATTATCTGCTCCACGTGGAATGAATCCTCCAGCTGGCCAACCTCTTTTCCGAAAACGCTTGCAACGTCAACATTCTGCGAAATGCTTTTTGCCTTAACCACAAGCATGCCTGCACTGCCCTTCTTCAAAAAATATTCCGCGTTCTTGAGGAAAATTTGGGCCTGGTTCTTTTGGGAAACGTCTTGGAACAGCACGCCAATCTTGTGCTCGGCCAAAAAGGCCTTGTACTTCCAGGGCTTGTTTGCGTCCTCAACTATGGGGAAGATGTTCTTCCTCTGCTCTGAGAGGGAAATAAATTTCCTCATAACCCGCTCGCTTAGGTCAACGCCGAAGACAACGCCCTTCCCGCCCACAATGTCAGAAACATGGCTTACGGTTGTGCCCTCTGCCGCCCCCAAATATAAAACAGTGCTCCCTGGCTTTATTGGCAGGTGCCTAAGCCCGTTTTTTATAGCTGCACCCAGCTTGCTTCTGAAAAAGTCCCACTGCCTCAACTCAATTCCTTTTTCCTTCACAAGCCTTTCGCCGTAAACTTTAACACCCGGCACAAGGTTTTTTGTAAACAGTTTGCTTCCTTGCTCAAAGACCCCTGGAAAAATTTCTTTCATGAATGCCTACTCCAAATTTCCTTTCCAAGCCTAATCCAGCAGCTTTACCCTTTGCTCAAGCTCCTTCTGCATTTTGGTTGCAATGTCTTGCTTTTTCCCAAAGAAGTCTGCCCTTGCCGCAAGCACTATTTTCCCTGCAAGGCTTCTTGCAACCTTTCCCTTGTGCTTGCCCGGCACCATCTTAACCAGGGGATGCCCGTAGATAAAGCCATATTTTGGGCCCTTGCTCTTCTTGTTTTTTAAATGCCTGAACAAGGCCTTTTCTGCCCCGAGCAATTGAAGTGTGCTTGAGGGCATCATTGCCAGCTGTTTCAGGCCGCCTGCTTGAGCCAAAAGCCTTGCCCCCAAAACCGGGCCGGCCATCTTTGAGAAGTTTGGGGCAAGCTTTTCCATCTGCTTTTCAATGAAGACTTGCAGTTTCTTCCTTTCTTCCTTTAGCTTTAGTGCATTTGAGGCAAGTTGTTTCAATTCGTGCAAGGCAAGCTTTGGAATTGAGCTTCCCATGGACTTTTTGGCCTTTTCCCCAACCTGTTTTGCCTTCACGTTTTCTCCCAAGAGTTTTGAAAGCGCTTTTTCAGAAACCTTTTCCCTTTCACCAATCTCTGAAACAACCTTCAAAAAGGACTCGTTGTCCCTGATAAATGAATGCATTTCCGGGAAATGCGTAGAATACCATTCAATCACGTTCTCTGCCAGAAGGTTGAATGCACTGTCAAGGTCTCCGAGAACGGAGACTGCCCTGATTATGTGCACGTCCTTTTCAGAGTACTTTTCCTGAACCTGCTTTTTTGCCTTTTTTATGAGGCTTTTCCTCAGCTGGTCAATATCCTTTGCCATAACAAAGAATTAGTCATTTATGTTTTTAAAGCCGTGAGCAAACCATAAATAGCTTATTCTTACCTTCTATGTATTCTAAAATTACCCTGTCTTGCCTTATTGCTCGTTCCACTTATTCTTACGTCCCTGCTTCTTGTGCCCTTGCGTTTATCGTGGGTTACAATACTAGTCCGACCGTAGTACGCATCTACTATTAGTGCAAATCCATTTTGAGCAAACTTCTTTGCAAGATGGGTAAAGTCCCCTTTCTTCAAGTCCAGTCCTTTTGACGGTAC
>JAFCBY010000014.1 GCA_017610485.1 Candidatus Falkowiibacteriota bacterium | reverse complement strand
AATGCATTTGAGAGCACACAGTTAGATCTGGCTTTCATTTCAGGAAGTATCAGCGAAACAAAGGCGATGGCTGGAAACTCAAATGAATTAATTGAAGAAATCGAGCAAAGTTTAAGCACCCAAAACGAGTTAATGAATGAAGTCAATAGCTTCATCAAGGAAGTGAAAGTCCTGCAAAATTCTACCTTGCAAGATCTAGAGTCAATTAATGGTCTTTTCAACAGAGTGTCAGATACCTTGAGCCATTTCAAAAAATATCAGCCAGGTTATTTTGTAGCCCCTTTCAAAATAAGCGAAAACAAGTTGTACAAGGCTTCTGATTTAAGCATAATGACGCCTGTTGGAATTGCTTTGGTATTGATGCTTACTTGCATACTGCTTACGTGTATTTCGGTGGTTTTGGAAAGAGGTGAAGGAATAGATACCAGATTGGCTCTTTCTCCCACAAGCCGCTTCACTTGGTTAGCTGGGAAGACGTTAGGGCAATTTATTTTTGCACTACTGGAAGTGGGATTGATTTTAGCTATTGCTGTTGTCGTGTTCGGAATGCCTTTTCCAAAAAACCCAATTGAGTTATTTCTAGTTTTGTTCATTGTTTCGGTTTCATTTATTTCTATCGGGCTAGCTTTAGCATGTCTTGCAAAAACCCAGTTGGTTGCAGTCTTAAGTTCTCTTCTGGTGATGATTCCAATGCTCTTTTTAAGTGGGATAATTTTCCCAACTGACTTTATGCCAATGGCGGTTGCAGCTATAAGCAATATCCTGCCATTAACTCTCGGAATAAACCTATTGCAAGCCGTGACGATAAAAAGTTCTTCAATCCTAGCATTTCCCTTTGAAATCACATCTTTAATAATTACTTCAATCATCTTCTTTGCATTATCTCTTTTATTTTGGGATTAATTGTCTGGTAACAGATTAGAGAATTGCAAGTTCCACCTCAGCAAGAGTTTAAACAGCTACTTCACTATGCTAATAAAAATCTCGCCAAACCATTCTTCTTGCCAGGCGTTTATCTTGCCGCTGTTTGTGAGGTAAAGAACGGGCATGAAGCAGTAAACCATCTCAATTGCCGTGTTTTTCTCAAGAAGGGATGAGAATGCTACAATGTCCTGGCTGTCCGCCCTTTCCTTGATTCTTTCAAAAACGTGGTCAACCTGCTCTGCTGCCTTTTCCTTGTTGAATTCGAGGCTGAAGTCTGGCAGTGCCTTGTCGCGCAGAATGCTTTTCTTTTGCTTGGTTTTCTCCAAAATTTCGCCAATGCTGTTAACAAGCTCGTCCAAAGAAATTTTTCCTTCCCTAAACTGTCTTTGTCCCCTTAATTCAGGAATGGTTTCTTCAATCATTGCAAGTTCTTCCCTGCTTATTTCCTTTGCCTCGGTTTCATCTTCTTCTTCAACACTGCTTATTTTTATTGTTCTTGCTTTTAGTTTGAGCAGAATTGCCGAGGCAAGAATTGCGTTTGCCGGAACTCTTAAATCTTGCCTTTCAAGCAGCTGGATTTTCTTCCAGTACAAATCCGCAAGGGCTATCACATTGATGTTCCAGGGATTCATCTTGTTTCCCTTAACCAACCCAATCAGAATGCTCTTCCAGGCCGGCTGGTCTATCAAGTCAACCAGGTACTCTTTCTCCCGGCCCTCTGGGACGGCCTCAAGGCTGTTCAAGTCAAGTTCTGAATCAGGCTTTTCTGCCTCAAAATCCGGCTTCTCCAAAGCCTCTTCCGCCTCTTCCAAAGGCTCCCCTGCTCCAGAATCCGGTTCCTCAAAAGGCTCTTCCTCTTCTTCCATAAGAAGAATTAGCACAAAAAGAGTATTTAATGCTTTTCCCTAGGCTGCAATTTTTGTAATATAAATTTGATGTCTGTCTCTGGTTACTTCTGCCTTGCCTCTAAGCTGTTCTTTCAATCTTTGGACTATTTCTTTGTCATTCTCTAATGTAATGTTAAAGGCAATTTTTCCTTTTGGAGCAACAAACTCTACTAGTCTCTCTACGTAATTAACCCCTTCTTTGATGACTTGAGGTATCTCTCTCCTTGGAGTTCCTTCTATTGGAAACAACCACCCCAAACCAATATTTGAATAAATTAAATCAACAGGCCCAATTTTCTTTAGGTATTTGAGCAGGTCCTTGGCCGTTGCCTGAATAAATGGGACTTTTTCCCCGTGGCTCCAAGCTGCGTAAGAGTCCTTTCCATATCCATAAGGACGAATTTTTTCTCCGTGCTTATCAACAAATTCTCTTATCGCAACTCCTATACCACAGCCCCAATCAAGCACTGCAACAGGTTTGCCGGTTTCCCCAAAACGTCTTTCGATGAAATCTTTACCCCTGCTTGGGAAAAGCAACCTAAATTCTTTTTCAATTGTTGCTCTGCGTGTAGTCCCATGAGTATACCTGCCTATTCTACTCTTGGCTTTTTTATATACTCTGACAGATTTCCCTTCTACAGTTTGCCTGTTCACAATTGTATCCACGAATTTATTAGTGGCCCCAGCCAATCTTCGTCTCTTTCTAACAGGGCTTTCTTTTCCAAAAATAGCCATAACTAAGTATCGTCAAATTAGTAATATAAAACAATTAGGGCAAGAAAAATTAAGTCCCTTCCTGCCAGGAAGCAAGGTATTTCTTTTGCTCTTCTGTCAGGACGTCAATCTCTATTTTCATTGCCTTTAGCTTGAGCTTGGCAATTTCTTGGTCAACCTCTTCCGGGAGAATGTGAACCTTTGCCTCGAGCTTGCCCTTGTTCTTTATGCCGTACTCCAAGGCGAGGGCCTGCCCGCAGAAGCTCAAATCCATTACCTCTGAGGGATGGCCTTCCGCCGCACCCAAGTTTACCAGCCTTCCCTCTGCACAGAGGTAAACCTTGTTGCCGTTTGGAAGGACGTACTCGTCGAGCTGCCACCTGATTCTCTTCTTGGCCTTTGCAAGCTTTTCAAGGCCTGTAACATTTATCTCGCAGTCAAAGTGCCCGGAATTCGCCATTATTGCGCCGTCCTTCATCTTCTCCATGTGGTGCACGTCAATTACGTGCTTGTCGCCTGTAACCGTAATGAAGACATCTCCAATTGAGGCTGCCTCTGCAATCGGCATTACTCTGTAGCCATCCTGCCTTGCCTGCAAAGCCCTGACATGGTTTACCTCGCAGACAATGATGTTTGCGCCGTTTCCCTTTAACCTGAGTGCAACGCCCCTGCCGCAGTCACCATATCCTGAAACAACAACTGTCTTTCCTGAAAGCAGTACGTTTGTCGCTCTCTTTATTCCGTCAAGGGTGCTTTCGCCGGTCCCGTAAAAGTTGTCAAACAAGTGCTTTGTCTGGTTGTCGTTAACTGCAATTATAGGGTACTTCAAGGCTTTGTCTGCCTCCATTGCCCTGAGCCTGATAATGCCAGTGGTTGTTTCCTCTGTTCCGACAATAAGGCCCTCCAAGAGTTCCGGCCTCTTTGAGTGGATTTCGGAGATAATGTCGCAGCCGTCGTCAATGGTTGCGTTTGGCTTGAAGTCAAGGACGTTGTTCAAATACTTGTAGTAATCCTCGTTTGTTTCGCCCTTGTAGCCGTAAACATTGACCCCTTCTTTTGCAAGGGCTGCGGCAACGTCGTCCTGCGTGCTCAAAGGGTTGCAGCCGGTGATTGCGACCTCTGCGCCTCCGGCAATGAGGGTTCTGACCAAATTGGCAGTCTCTTTTGTGATGTGAAGGGCCATTCCAACGCGGATTCCCTTCAGAGGCTTTTCCTTCTCAAATCTCTTCGCTATCTCCTGCAATGCAGGCATGTTCTGCGAAGCATACTCAATGTTCATTTTGCCCTGTTCTGCCAAATTCTCGTCCTTTACCTCAAATGCCATAAAAACCAGCTCCCTGAATTCCTTTCCTTAAAATCTTTGAACCAGCAAACTTTTTTAAAGCAAACATTCCTTTCCTTTATTTGAAGCTTGTAACATAATTATTAGGGTTGAACAAATGGCAAAAAAAAGCGGTTCTGGCAGTAGACAGCCTCCTTGGCTTAAAAAGGCTCTTGCTGACGTTGTTAGGAAAGGCCCGTTGCTCATTCCTTTTGATGCAAAGCAGGCAAGGGCCAAAGCAGGTTCCGGGCGTAGAGTGCGGGGCGTTCCAAAAATCCTGAAAATTGTACCAAGAAAAATGAGGCTGAAATATGATAGCTTGGTGGCAAATGTTCTGGCAAAAATGCGCCAATTTGAGGTTCTTGACGGAGAATTTTCGGCCGAAAGGGCCAAGGGGGAATTGGCAGAGCCTGTCTTTGTAATTGACCTTGCAATCAAGGCTTTCCATGCCTGTGTTGAATATCGGCGGGAGAGGATAAAGTTTTTGCAGTGGGTGCAGGCACACCCGGAAATTCTTTCCTCGCAGAAAGACCTAAAACGAATTCAAATTGATACTGACATAGAACGGAAGTCAATGGAAAATGATCTCGTAGAGCTGGACCAGTGGCTTCAAAGAACAGAGCTTCTCAAGTCCCAAAAGCATTAGAACCTTACAAGGTCTTTGAATTCGAGGAATCTTTCTTCAATCTCCGGCAGTTTTAATGTCCTGAGCCTTTCTGTTCCCATTCCCTCTGCGTTGAAGCTTGCAACAGTGGAGCCGTAGATAAGGGCCTTTCTCATGGTTTCCTCCCCCACGTTTCCTTCCTTTGCAAGGAATCCCATCATTGCGCCTGCAAAGCAGTCCCCGCAGCCGGTTGGGTCAACCACTGCTTCCAGAGGATAGGCGGGTGCAACAAAGCTGCCTTTTGTCGTGCTCAAGAGGGCTCCATGCTCGCCCTTTTTGATTATTGCCAGATTGGAATCCATTTCCAGAATCTTTTTTGCAGCCTCAACAAGGCTCGGGGTCTTGAACAGCATTCTTGCCTCAGAATCATTCATAAGGCAGATGTCGGCCTCTTTGACGACCTCCAAAACCTTGTCGCGCTTGCTTTTGATGTAAAAGTTCATGGTGTCTGCCACAACCAGCTTTGGCCTTTTTCCCATCTGCTTGACCAGGTCAAGCTGCAATTCAGGATCATTGTTTCCCAGAAGCAGAAAACCCGCCTTCTTGTACTTTTCCGGCATAACAGGCTTAAAATTTTCCAGCACGTTCAAATCAGTCTTAATGGTCTTTGCAACGTTTATGTCCAGGCCGTACTCGCCCTTCCAGTGAAAGGTCTTGCCTGGCAAAAGCTCAAGGCCTGTTAGGTCAATGCCCTTGCTTTTCAAAAACTCCATTTCCCCTGTTGGAAAGTCGCTTCCCACAGCGCTGACAATGCCTGGCTTGCAGAAGAAGCTTGCGGCAATCCCTGCATATGTTCCGCTTCCCCCCAATGCCTGGTCCACCTTTCCAAACGGCGTCTTTATTGAGTCAAACGCAACGCTTCCGTAAACAACCAAATCAAGCATTTTCAATTCCCTCCAATTCCGTTTCCACGTTTGCCATATTCTCACCGATTTCTCCGTCGGCGTCAATAACCTTCAGCAAACCCTTGCCCTTGTAATAATCAATCAATGGCGCGGTCTTCTCCCTGTATGTCTCAAGCCTTGTTTTGACAACATCTGGCTTGTCATCATCCCTTTGGAAGAGCTCTCCCCCGCAAACGTCGCACTTTCCCTCTTTCTTTGGGGGGATGTTTTTCACGTGGTAAATCTTTCCGCACTGCCTGCAGGACCTTCTCCCTGAAAGCCTTTCAACAATGGTTTGGTCGCCTGCCTCAATGTCAATGGCCGCATTCAGCTTAAGCCCAAGCTTGTTCAAAATGCCCTCAAGCATTTCTGCCTGCTCCCCTGTCCTTGGGAATCCGTCCAGAATAAACCCCTTTTCCCCCAGTTCCCTCAGCTTGTTTTCAACAAGCTCTGAAACAAGGCTGTCGTCCACGTAAGCGCCTGACTCCATTATTGCCTTTACCTTGTTGCCAAGCTCGGTTCCCTTGGCTGCCTCTTCCCTCAGCAAATCTCCTGTGCTGATCTGCACAAGTTCCCTTGAATCGCACAGCCTTTGCGCAATTGTTCCCTTTCCCGCACCAGGCGGCCCCAAAAAAACTAACCTTAGAACCATTTTCTGTTTCCTCCGCGATAACACAAAACACAAATGCTATTTTAACCTTTTGGCTTTGCCCAAAACAGCATAATTAAATAATATAAAAACTCTTGTTAGAGTATGGCTTTGTTTAAGCGCAATTCAGCCCAGTCTTCTTTGGAGTATTTGATGACCTATGGCTGGGCCCTTGTTTTGATTGTAAGTGTTGTCAGCATTCTTGTGTTTATTGTGAGCAGCCCTGCTTCTGACGTAACCTTCTCTTCCAGTGACCCGGCAAAGATTCTGTTGAAGGCAGGCGCTGTGCAGGATTCTGAGGTAGTGGTTAAAGTCCAGAACATTACTGGTGGTGATTTGGGTATAACCGGGATTTCTGAGACAGGCTATTCTGATTGCACTGCGAATGGCAGTGGTGCGCCCCTTTCCGTCAGTGCCGGTGCAGAAATAGTTCTTGAATGTGTTTCCTCCTCCGATGGCGGAGGCACAATAACTTTGGACTACACTGACTTCGCCGGCCTGCAAAGAGTTGTTGTGATTAACGGAAGCGGTTCTGTTAGTAGTGCGCCCGAAGGTAGTGTGCCGGAAATGTTTGAGAGTAACAATCCTGGTGTAGGTGGAGGGGCGCAAACCTTTGGCGGCATTAACTGGACGGCACAAACTTTCACTCCTGCGACAGCGCATACTGTTACAAGCGTAAAACTGCTGCTTTACAGGAGTAATTTTCCCGGCACAATTACTGTGGGCATTAGGGCAACAAATGAAGACAGTCATCCAACTGGAGCAGACCTCTGCTACGGGACAACTGACGGCGATACCCTTCCTAGTTCTGGCAATAATGAATGGCGTGAAATAAGCCTTGGTGGTGGCTGTGACCTTGAAGCAAGCGCCAAATATGCTATTGTAACAAGGGCAGCTTCAGCTGTATCTCCTCCAAATTATGCCCTCTGGTTTTTCACCACAAACAATTACGCTGGAGGCGCTCAGGAATTCAGCTGGAATAGTGGGAGCAGTTGGTCGACTATTGCAACGCAGGATTTTCAGTTTGAGGAATGGGGCACTGCCTCATGACCTTTTCCTTTTTTTCCCTGCCCAAAAGTCTATAACCAATTGCTCCTTGCTTGCTGAGAAACTCCTTACTTTCTTCTTTCTCAAAACCTTTGTTCTAAAGCCGAGTTCCTTTGCAGCTTCCTTAATTTCCTTGAGTGGCTGTTCCGCGCCCTTTTCCCTTTCAACAAACCTATAGAAGTGGACAATGCCTCCCTTTGGCTTGAGGGCAAGCATTGCCTCCTTCAAGAAATTTTCCCCGCTTTTGGGCAATGGCATCACAACCCTGTCGCACTTGCCAAGCAGGCTCTTTGGAACAACCTTTTTGACATCCCCCAGAATGGCTTCCACCCTGCCATGGCACTTGTTCAAAGATATATTATGTAGAAGCCCTTTGTGTGCTTCTGGATTTAGCTCTATTGCGTAGGCCTTTTTCATTCCTGTTAGTCTGGCAAATACTATTGGAAACGGCCCAACGCCTGCAAAAAACGCGCCAATTACCTCATTTTCTTTGATTAGTTTCGAAATTCTCTGCCTTTCAGTGCCTAACCTAGGGCTAAAGAAAACCTTTCCCAAGTGGATCAAAAAGCTGCAGCCGTTCTCCTTGTAGAGGGCCTTCTTGTTCCTTTTGCCTGCAATCACCTTTACCGGCTGCACCCTGAACAGGCCCTTGTGCTTGTCTGAAACCATGCAAACCGTCTCAAACTGCTTGTTCAGGGAAAGCAATGCCTTGCCAATTACACCTGTCCTTTTCTCAAGCTCTTTTGAAACCTGTATTACGGCAATGTTTCCAAGGCTGTCAAAGCTGGTAATCAAATGCCCCATCTCCTTCTTTGAGAGCTTGCCCTTAAGGGCCTCCCTCAAATTCCTCGGCCTTTTTTTCTTGTCCATGGTACCAATATAAAAGAATTAACCCCTTAAAAATTCCTTGCAATGGACTTCTCCCAGATTTTCTTCGACTTTTTTGGCAGGCGGATTGCCGAACACGGCCTTTACAACGCGGCAGAGTACCTTGTCTACGGCGCAATAGTAATTGGCCTGATGTTCTTTGTAATCTTCCCCTTTCTTGACAGGCGCGGCGTAAAGTTCAACTCAAGCTTCATGCTTGCCCTATTGCCCTACATTCTCCTTGGTTCGGCCCTGCGCGTCCTCGAAGACCTTGCCATTCTCCCAAGGAGCTGGAACCCACTGGAGCTTGCCTACTACTTTGTCACGCCAGGAATCTGGCTGTTAATTGCAGGCTTTACCCTGCTTGGCCTTTTCGCAGCGCTCTGGCTTTCGAAAAGAATCAAGAAAAGCTTTTACAAAATTTTTGCAGTCATTGGCCTGATTCCTGCCATCCCAATCCTTGCTATTGAGCTGATGAACTTTCCTGCATGGTATGGTGTTGCAGCAGTCCTGGCCCTTGTTATCATAACTGTGGCGGCTCTGGCATTCGGCTTCAAAAAAATGAACTGGCGAATGCTCAAAAGCAGGCTAAACCTGCTTGTTGTCTCGTCTCAGGCTTTGGACGGGTTTGCAACCTTTGTTGCAACCCAGTTCTTTCTTTGCGGGGAGCAGCATCCTTTGAGCGGGGCAATCCTCGACTTCTTTCCCCTTGGCTTTGTGTTTGCCAAGGTAGGTCTTGCCCTTGTCATAATCCGCTATGTTGACACGGAAATCAAAAACCCCAACCTGCGCGGCTTCATAAAAATAGTTGTCGCAATCCTGGGATTTGCCACCGGCTTGAGGGACCTGCTTACCCTTGGCGTTGGAACCTGCCTCTAGCTACTCTGAGGATGCGTTCCTTGACGCCACTACCCTGAGCAGCACAAAGCCGCCCACCAGAATTAAGGCCGCCAGCGCGACAATGTCCAGCGGTATTGCGAACGGCTCTTCCGTTGTTCCACTGCCGCCTGTGTTCAGGTCCCCTGTCCCCTCAACCGCTGTTTTTGGGAGTATTTTTGCCGTGTTTTTTCCCTGGGGGGTGGTTGCTGTTATTAAGTATTGGCCTTTTGTTCCTTGCAGGGTTGCTTGGCCTGTTTCGTTTGTTGTTGTGGTTTGTTCGCCGTAGTCAATGGTGGTGCCTTGTATCGGGTTGCCTGTTGCGTCCGTTATTGTTAGTGTGAATTGTTTGTCTATATAGGGTGTTGTTTCTATTTGTATGGTGATTTCTTCCCAGCCTACGAGTGTTGGGTTGGTTGTTGTGTAGGTTGGGTTGCAGCTTGCTGTTGCTATTTTTTTTCCGCTTAGGGAAAAGTATTTGTCTTTGGTGGCGTTTATGAAGTATTGGCCTTTTTCGCCCATTAGGTTTGTTTTTCCTGTTTGGTCTGTTAGGTTTTTTTGTGTGCCGTACCGTATTTCTGCGTCCTGCAGGGGCTGGCCTGTTTCATCGTTTACTGTTACTTCGAATGGTGCGTTTATGGGGAAGCAGGTTGGTAGTGTCCATTTTATGTTTTTCCAGGCTGCTATTCCCAGATTCACGCGTTTAGAATTTTGAGCACAACAAGCAGGCCCATGACCAAAGCCGCTATGAAGCCAACAGACCCAATGTCTACTGTGCTGCCGATTGCAGTTTCCACATTTGAGTTGAGCAACAGGGCGGAGGCAAGAATCAGGGCGGCCACAATGATGCTCATTCCCATTGTGTTGCTGCTTTTTGAGAGGTCCTTTCCCAGCTCGTCAAGTGTGTCTGCCTCAATCGAGACCTTGAAGTCTTCGTCCTCCATCTTCTTGAAGATCTTCATGACGCTTTCCGGCAGCTGGGTAAAAAACCTCTGGAATTCAAAGTAGTTGTTCCTGAAGCTCTTGACCATATACTCTGGTTTTGTCCTTTCCGCAATTATCTTCATGGCGTAGGGCTTTGCCCTTTCAATAAAGTTTATGTTCGGATCGAGTTGCGCCACAGTGTCCTGGGCAATTCCCGCACTTCTCAAGAGAAGAAGGTATTGCTTTGGCACCTTGATTTTGTGCTTTACCATAACCCTTATTAGCGCATTGCCAAAGCCGGCGAAGTCAATCCTGTCGGTGTCAGTATCGTAAAAGTAGTCGATTATTTCTTCAATGTCTGTTGTAAATTGCTGTTTGTCATCAATCCTGTCAACGAGCTTCATTACCTGCAACTGCTTTACCAGGCCCTTGGCGTTTTTCTCAACCAAGAGCACGAGAGCAATGCCAAAATTGTCGCGAAGCTCTGTGTCAATCCTGCCAACCATTCCAAAGTCGACAAGGCTAATTATGGGGTTTCCCTTGTGGACGCTTACAAAAATGTTTGCGGGGTGTGGGTCAGCCTGAAAAACCCCATGAATCAGCATTTGCTTGAAGAAGCAGTCTATGTACTTAACAGAAATCTTTTTCTTCAGGGCATTGTTCTTGTGCTTGTAGTACTCACTTATCTTTTTGCCGTGAACCCTCTCAAGGGTTATGACCCGCTTGCTTGTTTGCTCCCAAAAAATCTTTGGAACCCTGACATCCGGGTCTCCCCTGAAATTTGAGGCAAACCTTTCAGCGTTCTTGCCCTCCTTGTTGTAGTCGAGCTCCTTCAGGGTGGTTTCGGCAAACTCTTCCGCAATACTTTTCGGGTTGTAGTAATGGGCTATCTTTATGCTTTTCTCAACAAGGCCTGCAATGAACGTAATTATTCGCATGTCTTCCGAAATTGTGTGCTCGATGTCAGGCCTTTGCACCTTAACGGCTACCTTCTTTCCGCTCTGGAGCACTGCAAAGTGAACCTGTCCCAGAGAAGCGGCTGCAACCGGATCCTTGTCGAATTTCTTGTAGATTGTCTCAATGTTTCTCCCGAACTCCTTTTTGATAATTTCTCTTACATCCTCGTAGTCAAAGGGTGGGGCCTGGTCCTGCAGCTTCTTCAGTTCTGTGACAAACTCTTCTTTAATTAGGTCAGGCCTTGTGCTGAGCATCTGCCCGAATTTGATAAATGTGGGGCCGAGCTCCTCAAAGATTTTCCTGAGCTTAACAGGGTTTGGGATTTCTTCGCCGCCAACGCGGCTTCCCTCAAGCTTGCTTACGAAGGGAAACCTTTCCTTCATCCTCTTTACTTCGAGGGCCGATTCCCATCCATACTTGAGGAAAATCCGCATTATCTCGAGAAATCTCTTAATGTCTCCAGGAGTCTCAAGAAAATCCAGCATTGCAATCCATTCCTAATCTTTCGGCCTAGCCAGGCCAAAGAAAATCTTGTCAAAGCTACCTTTTCTTCTTTCTCTTCGCAGCCTTCTTCTTTGGCTTTTTCTTGGCAGCCTTTTTCTTCACAGTCCTTTTCTTAAGGGCCTTTGCCCTCTCCTTCTTCCTTGTGGCCTCTGCCTTTGTCTTTTTCTTCTGCAGCTTAAAGATCTCGTTCGAAAGGTTCTTGATAATCTGGTTCATTTTTGCAAGGTCCTTGCTGCTGTAAAGCCTTGTCCTCAGAGCCTCTTTCTTCAGCGTTCTTCTCATCTTCACAAGCTGCTTCTGCTGCTCTGAAACCCACTTGTAAACCATGGCCTTTCCTTCCTTGGAACTAACCTTGTTCTTTTTCTCCAACTGCTTGATTGCCTTGTTGAACTGCTCCCCGCTGATTCTCACAACGCCAAGGGCAAGAGCCACTCCTTCTTTTATCAAATCCTTTGCCATAAACACAACCTCCTCTAAAAGATTAACTAAATATAAAATAGGATTCGCGCTTAATAAAGATTTCTATTAGGGGAAAAGGCAGGCCATTGCCTTGCTGGGCTTTTCATAATAGGCTTCCGCCTGCCAAAAAAAAAGAAGTTCTAGCTTCCCTTCTGCCTCAAAACCTTGATGTTGTCGCCCCATCTAATGTACTCAACCTCAACGCCTGAGGACAGGCCTGGGGTGTCAGGCTTTTTCACGTCAAAGGTCTCGTAGGATGACAGGTCCATTATCTGCAGGGAATCTCCCATAACGGCAACAACCTGGGCAGAACCCTTTGCCATTATTGGGACTTCCACGTCTGCAGAGGTCGGCTTCAAAATGCCGCGCTTCTGCCCGCTGAATACATCAAAAGCAACAACCCTTGCCTTGGTAGAGCCGTGCTTGCCTGGCTTTGACTTGTCCGTTGTCCTAACCTGGCAGGCAAAGCCGTCAATCAGCAAATAGGAGCCTGGCTTCAGGCTTCCAACACTGGTAAATTTCTTCTCTCCCTCAGCCATAAAAAAGCACTAGAAATAATTAGGCTAATTACCTTTAAATATCTTTTCTCTGAAAAAAGCCAATTACCGCCCCCTTAAATACCTTTTTCTTGTTAAATTCCATTACTCTATATACACATTAATTGGCGGTGTTACCCCCTTGGTTTTAAGCAACGTAAAAAAGAAGATTGGCAAGGTCATAAAGAAAAAAAAGCAGCGCAACCTCGCTGTCTTTGTTGACGGCCCAAACATTTTGAGAAAAGAGCTCGGCATTGACCTCAAGTCCATCAAAGAGGTTTTGGAAAAGCATGGTAACCTCAAGATTGCAAGGGTCTTCTTGGACCAGTTCGCTTCAAACAAGCTTGTTGAGGCCGTGGTAAACCAGGGCTTTGAAACCATTCTAACAGTCGGAGACGTTGACGTTGCAATGGCCTCTGATGCCACAGAAGCTATCTTCAACAAGTCCGTTCATGCAATCGCTTTTGTGACAAGGGATTCCGACTTTCTGCCGGCCATAATGAAGGCAAAACGCTACGGTAAGGAAACAATCGTCGTTCTGGCCGAAGAGTCCTCGGCAGCAGCATTAAAAAACACCGCCGACGTAGTAATAGTGCTGGGTGCGTAAAAAAAATTGGCAAAAAGATTAGGGTGAACAAAAAAATGAACATTCCAATTGGCAAGATTGAAGCACAGCATGTTTCGTTCTCGGAATCAGCGCCGTACGAAAAAATTTCACAGCTGATGAAATCGAGGTTCAACGGCTACGTGGTTGCGACAGCAGAGGGCGTTTCAGGTTTGGAAGAGGGGCTGTTGATGATAAACAATGCGGTAATAATCGGGGCGGTCTTTGACGGCCTGCGCGTAAACAAGCAGCTTTACGGCGTTTCGGCTCTGAGACTTGTCCTAAACCTGTTGAAAGCAAACCAAGGGGTCTTTGATGTAAACAGGCTGAGCAAGCAACAAATTGACCTGATAATGGCCTTCAACGAAAAAATAAAGCTCTTGAAAATAGTTGACAATGCAACCCTGTCAAAGCTCCAGCCAAAGGCCTACAATCCAGCCGTTGTCTCAAAAGAGCTTATGGTCGAGGAAGGATCTTCCAAATCCAAAAACAATCTTCTGAATAAGTTTGGTTTGGGTTCGATATAACAACAGCTAAGTTTTTAAACAGGTGGAGGCAATCTAAACTTTTTAATTGATTTCGCTACTATTTTCATTAAAGGAGTTCTGTAAAAAATGTCTACTTTGGGTTTGTTTACGAGATTTGCGGCCAAGATTCTGGATTTTGACCACACTGCCTTGCCAGAACAGCAGTTTGCAATGATTCAGGACACGCTTGCAAGCAAAACCTTTGAAATAAAGGGAAAGGAAGCCCAAGAGCTGCTGAACTGCCTCAAAAGAAAGCATATTGTCAACAGCATAACTGTCAGGCGGCTAAACGAAGGAATAGTGCTAAGCAGCTCTGGCAATGGAAACGCCGAAAGCCAGAACGGCACGGATTTAATGAACTTTGCAGCCAAAAGCTTTTCCGGAACAGACCTGATTACAATGAGATCTGACCGAGAATGGATAATGCTCCTGCCATGGCAGGACAGCCTGTACATAGTGAAGGCAAACAGCACCCTCTCAGGAATAGAGTTAAAAGCACTGGCAAGGGAAATAGAGTCAATTTTGAGGAGAAAGCGCCTGTCCTAGGAAAACAAAACAGGGGAAGATTTTTAACATCCAAAAGCTATTATAATAAAGGAAAAAAGAAGGTGTTTTAGTTTGGGAAAAGTTATCACGATTGCATCCGGCAAAGGTGGCGTTGGAAAAACAACGCTTACAGCCAACTTAGGTGTAGCCCTTGCGCAAAAAAACTTCAAGGTATTGCTTATTGATGCTGACATAGCAATGGCAAACCTTTCCCTCCTGCTTGGAATGCAGTCCTCGCCAATAACACTGCATGACGTCCTTGTTGGGGAAAGCAATGTGGAGGATGCAATCTACGAGGGGCCCTCCGGCCTAAACTTCATCCCAAGCGGGCTAAGTCTCGAATCCTACAGACGGGTTGACACAGAACGGCTTGAAGCAGTTGTCAAAGAAATCGCGGGAAAGTACGATTTCGTGCTGTTGGACGCGCCCCCCGGGATAGAAAAAAATGTGATGTCCTCACTGAGCTCGGCAGACGAAGTTCTCCTTATAACAATGCCAACCTCACCCAGCATTGCAGACGTTTTGAAAACAAAGATAGTCTCCCAAAGGCTTGGCTCAATACCAAGGGCGGTAGTGGTAAACTTCAGCACTGGCGAAAAGGGGGAAATCAACGAGGAAGACATAATGAAGATGCTCGAGCTTCCAGTCTACGGGGTAATTCCATACGATGAAGAGGTAAGAAGGAGTTTTATGCAGCAAAACGTGCAGCCTGTGATGGTAAGGAAACCAACAACGCCCGCCGCAATAGAAATGAGGAAAATCGCAGCAAAAATTGCTGGAATGAAGGCCCAGGAGTTTTTGGTCAAGGAAAAGAAGCAAGGCTTTTTAAGCAGACTGCTATCTATATTCAAAAGGAAGTAACAAGGTGATTCAACAATGGCAAACAGACCCTTTGACATGCTCAACGAAGCAATAGGAAAAGAAATACTCGTTCTCCTAAAGGGCAATGTCTCAATCAGGGGCAACCTAAAGGCATTCGACGTGCACCTAAACCTAGTGCTTGACAACGCGGAAAAGCTGGAAAACGGCGAGGCAAAAACCAAGTACGGCAAGTTGATGGTTCGCGGGGACAACGTTGTCCTAATAAGCTCCTAAAAGCCTTTTCCGCTCACGCGCAACATAGAAAAGCGAAAGCTTTTCGTGCCTCGCAAACCCAAATGTTTGCTCGGAAGCTTTGGGAAAAAGCATGGCAATAGATATTGCCCAAATGCCGTAAACCCATTTTTTAAAAACCCTTCCACCTCCAATTGTTCCTTAAGGGCCCTTCGTCTAGTGGTAGGATACATCCTTGGCAGAGCCTTTCTTTGAAAAAGAAAGCCTCGGGAAAGAAACCGATTGCTTCTCAATCGGAACTCCCAAGCTCCAACTTGGATGAGGTGCGAGTCCGATTCTCGCAGGGTCCACTAGCCGCAAACCCGGCTGGGGTT
>JAFCBY010000013.1:2759-18192 GCA_017610485.1 Candidatus Falkowiibacteriota bacterium | reverse complement strand
CAAGGCCACAGAGGAGCTTGCCCTTGCACCTGATACAAAGCTTTGGGGAAATCAAGCAGTATCACCTTTGGCGAGCGGAGCGAGCATGTGCCATAGCGAGCGAAGCGAGCGTATGGCACCACTGCCAGCCGCAGTTGCGGATTTTGGGAAAATCATAAATATATTGCATTAATTAATGCATTAAAAGGGTTGTCGGAAGCAGGCTTCCGGTGAAATTTAGTTTCTTACTTCTTTTTCTCCAAAAGCTTTTTCAGGATTATGCCTTTGTTCTCTTTTATTATTTCCCCAACTTCCTTTGCCCTGCTTTCAAGGCAGGCGAAAATGAACTTTGAGAACTTTGGGTGCTGTTTTGAGAGCTGCACCCTTTCAAGCAAGACAATGTAGCTTGCCCCGTTCTTCAGGTTGATTATGGCGCGCGGGAAGCCCTGCCTTTGAAGCATTAGGTTTAGGAGTTCCCTGCCTGTTCTTCCGTTTCCGTCAAGAAAGGGGTGGATTTGCTCAAACCGTGTGTGGAACTCAGAGGCAAGCTCGATAGGATAAACTCTTTCCAGGTTTTTCTTGTACCATTCAAGCAACTTCTCCGTTTCCTTTGGCACTTGCTCTGCTTTGGTGGTCTTTACCCTCGAAGCAGTTATAAACATTGGCTCCTGCCTGTACTCGCCTGGCTTCTTTTCCTCAAAGCCATCCATTATTGCGGAATGAATCTTCTTAATTGACCTCTCGGTTACATTGCCAACCCTCTTTGAAACAAGGGCGGCCTTTTTCATGTTCTCAATTTCCTTTATTTCGTCAATCTTTTTTCCAGCAATTGATACTCCCTTCGACAGGACAATGCTTGCCTCCTGCAGGCTCAAAGAGTTTCCTTCCACAGAAGCGCTTCCCTGGGCATACCTCACAAACTCGTCCTCTTCAAAGGACTTAAACGCCTGCGGAAAAAAGTCTTGCAACAGCTCAAAATCGAGCTTTAGTCTTTCAAGCAGCAAAATCTCTGGAAAGGAAAGGACCCTTGGCTTGAATTTTTTAAGAGAATTCTTTGCATTGTGCACGGCCTTCTCCCTAAGCAGTTCATTAAAACCCGCTTCTATCCTGGCATTAGCCTGCTTTTTCCCGCCCAAAAAGAAGCTTATCCTTTTGCCGTTCAGCCGGTCCTCTAAGTAAAAGTAGACCTTTCCCTTTATCTTTCTCTTTGAAACAAACATAAAAAGAGTTAACACCAAAATCGTTAAAAAAGGATGTTTTTGGAAAATTTGGTGATAACAGGTTTTTGGCTTAATTAGAGAACTTCCTCGTCTTCCTGCTTCCAGGCAGGTTCCACAATGCAGATGAATTCAAGGTCTTCCTGGCCGGTGTTCTTGATATACTGCTCTGCGTTTGGAGGGATGTAGATTGCTTGGCCTTCTTTTACTTGGGCTTGCTCTTGGTCAATTGACATTAGGCCCCCTCCTTTGAGGATGAAGTAGACTTCGGAAGACTTGAGTGCGTGTTTTTTTGTACTCTGGCCTGGCTTTACAATTGCAAGGGCAAGGCTGTAGTTTAGTTTTAACTCATCTTTGTTGGGGTTGAAGAGCTCTTTTAGGGGGGAATTGTCCCCTGCAGTGAATTGGCCAATTTTGCTTAAATCTCGGATGAACATGTAAATCAGTAAGTCATGAATGATATTAATAAAAAAAACTCGTTAGGCTTTTCCTTTCTCTTCCAGGAACCTGACTGCTTTTATGAAGTTTGGCTTGTCTATCCTGATAAATATTTTGCTATCTTTTTGGTTGCTGCTTATTCTGACGTAGTAAAAGCCATGCTTTTTGCCTTTTAGAATGGCTATACCCATATCCCTAATTGGCCTTGCCTTAATAAACTGCCTTATCTTTCCCTCAAGTATCTTGTGTTGTTCATACAGTTCTCGGCCACCTACCTGGTCTTGAGTATTGTAAAACCTAAGCGTTTCCGTAGCCTCGGGTAGCTTGGTAAAGGCTTCCCCTAAAGGGTTCTTGCTCCAGTCCCTCTTGGGGATGTCATCCTTTTTGAGAATTCTTCTTTTACGTAGAGCCTCAGGAGGGTTTCTTGCCATACTATAAATGCGGGCTAGGTTGTATTTTATTGTTTCGATAGGAATAAGGGGGAAATTGGCAGACTACCACAATTTTAAATAAGGTTAGGGGCTTATTTCTTTGAATATGGCAAAGATAGACTGGAAGAAGGCAGAGGACAGGAAGCTGTTCTGGCACAGTGCATCCCACCTTATGACCCAGGCAATGCTGAGGGTTTTCAAGGGACAGAATATTGGCTTGGGGGTTGGCACGGCAGTAGATGACGGGTTTTACCAGGATTACGACATAAAGGAATTGCATCCAGAGGACCTGGAAAAAATTGAGGAAGAAATGAAAAAGATTGTGAAAGAAAGGCTTGAAATAAAGCAAAGGAACATTTCCAAAAAAGAGGCCTTGGAATTTTACAAGAAAGATCCGTACAAAACAGAGCTTGTTAACGCGGTTAAGGGCAGCAAAGTCAGCATGTTCAAACAGGGCGAGTTTGACAATTTGTGCAAGGGCCCACATGTTTCAAACACGTCAGAAATCAAAGCGTTTAAATTAACAAAACTTGCTGGAGCCTACTGGAGAGGCGACTCAAAGAACAAAATGCTTACAAGGATTTATGGGATTGCATTCCCTGACAAGAAGATGCTGAGGCAATGGCTTCATACGAGAGAGGAAGCGGAAAAAAGGAACCACCTAAAGCTGGGCAAGGAGCTTGACTTGTTCAGCATGCATTCAGAGGCACCTGGCTCAGTGTTCATCCACCCAAAAGGAATGGTTGTCTGGAATGAATTGTTGAAGTTTTGGAGGGAAGAGCACGAGAAGGCAGGCTATGGTGAGGTGAACACCCCGAGCATTATGAAGGAGAGCCTTTGGGTGCAGTCAGGCCACTTTGCCCACTACGAGGAAAACATGTACTTTACTGAGATTGACGGTGAAAAGTATGCTATAAAGCCAATGAACTGCCCTGGCGGCATACTTGTTTACAAGACAAAAAGGCACAGCTATAAAGAGCTTCCTTTGAGGGTTGCAGAGCTGGGGGTTGTACACAGGCACGAGTTGTCTGGTGTTCTGAATGGCCTGTTTAGGGTCAGGAAGTTTACCCAGGACGATGCCCACATTTATTGCACAGAAGAGCAGGTTGAGCAGGAAGTAATCAACGTGATTGAGCTGGTTGACCGAGTCTATAAGGTGTTTGGCTTTTCATATCACGTTGAGCTGAGCACAAGGCCTGCCAAGGCAATGGGCTCAAAGAAGCTCTGGGACAAGGCAGAGGCTGCCTTGAACAATGCTTTGAAGAAAAAGAAGATGGCCTTCAAGGTCAACGAGGGAGACGGAGCATTCTACGGCCCGAAGATTGACTTCCACATAAAGGACTCTTTGGGGAGGACCTGGCAGTGCGCAACAGTCCAGCTTGACTTCCAGATGCCTGAAAAATTTGATTTGACTTATGTTGGCAAGGACGACAAGCAGAAAAGGCCGGTAATGATTCACAGGGTTGTGTTTGGAAGCATGGAAAGGTTTTTTGGAATCCTTATAGAGCATTTTGGTGGCGCGTTTCCCTTATGGCTGAGCCCGGTGCAGGTTTCCTTGATTCCGATTGCCGACAGGCATGCGAAGTACGCGGAAAAGGCTGCGAAGGAAATGAGGGAAGCCGGGCTGCGTGTTTATTTGGATGCAAGGCAGGAAACCGTTTCCTCAAAGGTCAGGGATGCCCAGCTGCAGAAGATACCCAGGATGGTTGTTTTTGGAGACCAAGAGAAAAAAAATAGTACTTTGGCTGTTAGAAATCTGGATGGAAAAGTACAGAAAAACGTGAAACTAAAAGATTTTATAAAAGATATTTTAGATCGTGTTGAAAAAAGGAAATAGAATTAAATCCAGTTCAGGTCTTTCTTAAGAGAGGCAGCTCCTTCCTTAGTGAGGTCGTAAAGGAAATAACCACCCTTGTTGGTGTAAATTTTTTTGATGATATAAATTAATCTTAGCTTCTGTAACTTTGTTAGATAAAAACTTAAATTTGGCAATGAAAGACCCGTATTTTGGGAAATCTGACTTCTTCTATTGTTTCCCTTTGAGATAGACTGTAGAACTCTTGTTAGATTGGTGCCTTGAAATCTTGAACTCTTATAAGACTTAAGAACTTCTTTCAATTTTTTGACTCTGATAGGATGTAGCGGTTTGATAAGTTTCAAAAACTTGATAAGATGATATCTGCGTCCAATAATGAGAGAATATTTTTTGTTGTCTTTTTCGCTGAAAAAACAAGAATAAAGACCCAACTTATCTAAAGCTTTTTTATAGTTTTGAACACAAGACTTATCATACATACACATACTTATTCTTTTTGGATAATCGGATTGTTTACTGCCATTAGATACGGAGCCTTCGCTATCAAAAAAACCACGAATTGCAGAGACTAAAAAGGTTTTATTTGAGAAGTAGAAAAGAGGCAACTGCATATTTTGCTTTTTTCCGAAAGGAATAAGAAAAATCTTGCTGAAAAGAGTGGCCAAGATAGCTGAGCGGCATACTAAATGAAAAATCCCTTTTTCGTTTTCAGACAAGTAAAAGTTACAATCCAACGCACGCTTAACAAAAAACTTTCTGAAAGCATCTATTAATTTCTTTTCCTTATTGACAAAGTCAATTGTCCAAGTAGTCTTTGCAAGATGACCATCACCCCTTATCAACTCAGCAAGATAGACCCAATCCTCATCAATTTCAACAAAAGGACCTAATCTAATATAATGATTTGTCCGCTTCATTTTTAGTTTAGCCTTTCCTTGAAACTCTGATAAGTCAAAATTGGATTTGCTCAAAAATTTGTGAAACAGAGCTAAGGAAAAGCTTCTCCTTCCTAAAGGGTATCTATTTAAGTTCTTGCGAGAGACCTTGAATTCTCTTGCAAGGCATGTCCAATTTGTTTTCTTTAAATCATCAAAAAAGCGATATCGCAGATCATCATCAAAACTAATGTAAACCGTCTCTTGAGGAAGAATATCCAAGATATTTACTAAAAATTTTTTTTCGTCCTGCATAAAGATTTTTCTCCTTTCACACTTAATATGCTTTTGAAAGAGTGGGCTTCCGGTGATTTTTTTACAGTAGAAGCGTTTCCGGTGAAAAAAATTTCTTATACTAAGTCCTAAAAGCGATTGATTTTTTCGCTCACAAAAGAAATATATAATAGAAAGCCTTTTTCTTTACTGAAGTATATGGATGATGAGGACTACTTAGCTGACCTTATTAAAAAGGTTAAGCAAGCGAAGAAAGATCCAGCGGAAGCCAAGCCCGCTCCCAAGAAGGCTGCCTTGAAGGCCAAGATTCCAAAAGAGGTTGAAGGCATTAAGAGAGAGCCAATTTCAAAGAGGATTGGCGCTGCCTTTGGAAGAAAGCCTGCAGAGCCTGTTGAGGGACCTGCAGCTAGTGCGTCTTTGGAAAGCCTCATTCCAGCGCAGGAAGAAAAAGAGGAAAGGGCCTTGGAAAAGCTTGCAAAGCCGGCTGAGGCAACCTCAAAGCCGGTCAAAAAGCTTTTGGAGGAAGAGGAAACGCACGGTACTGTTCCCAAAGAGCTTGTTGATGGGATAAGCACTGCGGAGAAGGAGCTGGAGGCCGCCAAAAAGAAGAAGCTGCTTGCCAGCTATGGGGACGTAAGGATTTTCAGCGTGCCTGGAAGGCCACTGCCCTACTATATGGTCCCTGTCGTAAGGCCGACAAGGCAGGAGAAGGCAGTCATCAACACAATTAAGGAGGCCGCAACCAGGCTGATTGCAATTACACCTTACAAGATCCGTGACCTGGAGCAAAAGAGGGCAGTTTACAAGCAGCATATAATAGACATTTTGAAGAACAGCCCTGAACTGCACATCCCTGAAAAGCGGTTTCCGTTTTATGCCGAGGCTGTTGTAAGGGAGATGGTTGGCTACGGGATTGTTGACCCGCTTGTAATGGATGATGACCTGGAAGAAATAATGGTTGTGGGGGCAAAGAAACCTGTTTTCCTGTTTCACAGAAAGCATGAGATGATGTCAAGCAACATCGAGTTTTATTCAGACAAGGAAATAATTGACCTTATTAACAGGATTGCCAGAAATGTGGGAAGGCGTGTTGACATAAGCAATCCCCTGTTGGATGCAAGGCTGCCTGACGGAAGCAGGGTTAATGCCACCATCCCACCCGCTTCCGTGAACGGAGCAACCATTACCATCAGAAAGTTCAGGAAGGACCCCTACACAGTAACCGACCTGATAAACAGTGGAACCATGTCAAGCGAGGTTGCCGCCTTTCTCTGGATTTGTGTTGAGGGAATGGGGGCAAAGCCGGCAAACATTCTTATCTCAGGGGGAACAAGCAGCGGAAAGACAACAACGCTGAACTGCCTGGCTTCATTCATCCCGGAAACGGAGCGCGTAGTCACCATTGAGGACACGGCTGAGCTTGACCTGCCCCTAAAGCACTGGATCAGGATGGAGGCAAGACCACCAGGGCTCGAGGGCAGGGGTGAATTAACAATTGATATTTTGACAAAGAACAGCTTGAGGATGAGGCCAGACAGGATACTTGTGGGAGAAGTAAGGCACGACGAGGCATTCACACTCTTCACTGCGATGAACACCGGCCACGACGGCTCGGTAAATGGCGATGCGTTGATACAACTGTCTGATGGAAACATTGTTGAAATAGGCAAACTTGTTGAAAAGGAATTTGAAGACGGGTTAGCTGTAAAAGAGGATTCTTTTGAATTTGTTAAGATATGTGATAAAGAGGTCCTGGTGCCTTCCCTGAATAAGGAGACTTTGAAGCTTGAGAACAAAAGGGTAACGCATGTTTGGAGAAAGAAGTGTAAGGAGAACCTTTGCAAAATTAGATTAAGGGGCGGAAAAGAGCTCTTGTTAACAAAAGACCATCCGGTTTACAGGATTAGCAACGGGATACAGGAAATAAACGCTGGCGAGGTAAAAACTGGTGACTTTTTGGCACTGCCTACTGAAATAAAGACCTGTGCTGAAAAAGAGCTTATGAAACCTTATTTAATCGGGCTTATTTATGGTGATGGCCACCTTGGAGTTGAAGCAATCCAATTTGTCAACAAGGAAAGTTCCCTTATTGACTCGTTTAAGAAAGACATTTCTCCACTCAGCAAGAACAAACTAAGCCAATTCGATTACGAAGGGTTTTCAAGAGTGCAACTCCATGACAAGAGGCTGATAAGGGAAATAAACGAGACATATGATATGCCTATAGGCAACAAAACAAAAATTTTTAAGTTTGAGGAGAAAATCCTTTTGGCAAAAGACGGCGAAATAGCAAAACTTGTGCAGGGGCTGTTTGACTGTGAAGCACATGTAAACTTGCTGGCAAACTGCATCCAGTTTAGCACTTCAAACAAGGACCTTGCAAAAAAGACGCCCCTGATTTTGACAAGATTTGGCATAAGCTCTTCTTCCTACAGCCAAGAAAAGGACGGCAAAGGAAATATTGGGCCCTACTTTAGAATATCGATTTATGGAAAAGAGAATTTGAAGAAATTCGAGAAAAAGATTGGGTTTAGACATCTTGGAAAGAAAGAAAAATTGACAAAACTTGTTGAGAAATCAAAGGACAACCTGGATTTGTTTCCAAACCTTGAGAGAGCCATTAAGAGGGCTAGACTTGAAGCAGACCTCACACAATACGAGATGGGAGCACTGCTTGGTACAACAACGGGAAGCACTGTTGCATCATATGAGAGAAGCGTTAGAAAACCCTCCAGAAAACAGCTTAGGAAGATATCTGACTTGTTGGAGGGGAAAACTGTTGAACAGTTGAGGGTTTTGGCTGATTCAGAATTAAGGTTTGAAAAAGTGGTTTCTGTTGAAGAGGAATGGGTTGAAGGCCATGTTTACGATTTGACTGTTGAAGACAACCACAATTACATTGCGAATGGAATAATGGTTTCAAATTGCCTGGGAACAATTCACGCAAACTCTGCACAGGAGACCCTTGTCAGGGTTACCTCACCACCAATGAATGTCCCGCAGGTCATGCTCTCAGGCCTGGACTTCATACTTATTGAGCACAAGATTCACGACAAGAGAAAGGGAACCATTAGGAGAATTACGGAGATTGCGGAGATAAGCGGCGTGCTCCTCAAAAAGGCCCAGACCCAAACACTCTTTGAAAGGGACGCGGCAAAGGACACCATTGAGCGGACAAACATGCCAATAAAATTCTTCAAGGTTTTGCAGAACTTTACAGGATACAGCAGAAAGACTATAGAGGCCGACTGGCAGAGGAGAAAAGAGTACCTTGAGGAAATGCAGAGGAAGAACATTGTCAAGCTCGCCGATGTCAAAAAGGAATTGCAGAAATACAATGCAGGAGTGAACTAGGGATGGCCAAGCTCAAGGAACTGAAGAGGGATGTTTCAACCAAAGAGAAAAAAACCAGGTTTAAGAAGACAGGCGAATCCCTTGAAGAGCCCACAGAAATAAACATGGAAGAGGTAGAAAAGATTGTCAAGCGAATGAGGGAGAAGTACAGAGAGGAAGGAATTGAATTTGAAGAGGTCGGCGGACCGCTGAGCGAGCTCAGAGGCCTTATTGCGGACGGAATGAGCGCAAAGGTTGAAATCCAGACCATTGAAGATCTCAAAGAAGTGAAAAACAAGTTTGTCAAGTTCCTTGCAAGCACTTACCTAAGGCTCGGGGGCGTGCTCAAGCCACTGGCAAAAACCCTGACAAAGATACCTGAAATAGAGATGGTTTCCTTCTACCTTTACAGTGCAAACATGCACTACAGCAGCAGGCAGTATCTAGCACTAAGCGTTGCGGCCTCAACAATAATGTTTTTGATCGCGCTTCTCATTTCGTCTGCGGTCTTCACACTAATGGACATTGTAATCGCCATCAGGGTTCTTGCAATTTTAGGAGTGTCAGTAATGGCATTTGTTGCAACCCTGGTTATTGCCCTGCTTATACCAAAAAGGCGGGCAGTAGCCCGTGGAGAAGCAGTCAGTGTTGAGCTGCCATTTGCCCTAAGGCATATGTCAACAGAGCTCAAGGCAGGCATAGGCCTTTACAGAACCATTCAGGCAGTTGCTTCAGCAGACTACGGCGCGCTAAGCGAAGAGTTTGCCCGCGTTATCCGCGAGGTTGAGGAGGGAACGGACACAAAGGATTCCTTGAAGCACCTTGCGTTGAGGACACAGAGCAAGGCCTTTAGGAATGCCCTAATTCACATAGTGAGGGCACTGAAGACAGGTGGAAACCTAAGCAGCAGCATGAGCGATATTGCGGAAGACGTTTCGTTTGACCTGAGGATGGCTGTGCGCGAGTTCGGCGAAAGGATGAACTTCTTCGGTGTTGTCTACATTTTCGGTGCAATTGTAATGCCAATAATGATTGCAATTCTCGGCAGCATAAGGAACAGCCCCATAAAGGAAAGCATGACCAGCTTCCAGGCACTGCCACTTACAATTCCAATAATGGCCGCCTTTTATCTAGTGATAATGCCATTTATGTTAATCGTGTTCCTGGTTTTCATCAAGGGGAGCCAGCCAAAGGTGTGAAAATATGAAAGAAGAAAAACTGCAAGGCTTTGCATTCTTCCAAAAATACAAGATAATGCTGAAGCAAATCAATTTCAAGATGCCGGCAGTGGCCTGGCTTGGCCTTTCAATAGGCCTGTCGCTGGCTGTGGCAGCGGTGTCCTTTGCAGCCATCACACTGCTGGGCCTGCCAATCTCCCCAATACTTGCATTTGTGCTGTTCCTTGTTGTAATTGACCTAATGCTGGGTTATCCCTACATGCTTGCGATGAGGAGGATAAACAGCATCGAGGAAAACCTTCCCGACGCCCTAAAGCAGCTTGCTGACACCCTGAAGGCGGGCGGGACCTATGAGTATGCTCTGAGGGAAATTAGCGAGGCGGAGTACGGGCCCCTAAGCAAGGAAATGGAAAACGTTTTGAGGAAAATGGAGGAAGGGGAAAACATTGAGGACAGCCTGAACAGCTTTACACTAAACATTGACTCAATACTTGTGAAGAGGACAATTGCAATCATAAATGATGCAATAAAGGCAGGCGCCGGCCTTGCAGAAGTCCTGGAAGAAATAGCGGACGACGTAAGATCCCTTCACAGGATTGGCAAGGAAAGGATTGCCGGAACCATGCTACAGGTAATCTTCATTGTTGCAGCAGGAAGTCTTGTTGCCCCGGCCATTCTCGGAATGGTTTCAACAGTTATACAGCTGCTTATTGAAACATCTGCAGGGCTTTCCACGAACAAAACAACAGTTGTTGAAACACTTTGGTCAAGGGACATGATCATGATGCTAATGCAAGTTTACCTGATAATTGAAGTCGTTGCCTCAGGCGCAATGGTTGCAATTACAAGAGAAGGCAAGGTAAGCAAAAGCCTTATATATATCCCAATGCTACTCTTAGTGGCGTTTGTCTGCTATTACGCAGCATTATTTGGCTCGGGTATTTTTATTGGAGGAATGAGATAGTATGGATTTGCTTGGTGATAAAAGGGCTCAGGCCAGCATTGACATGCTGCTGCTGGTTGCAGGCGCAATAGTTGTGGTAACAGTGGTAGGTATTGTCCTAAAAAATATGGCCATTATTGCCGCGAACAAGGCAGGCGATGTGAACGCACTGCCACCATAAAAAAGGAATGTTTATAAATAAGAAAAGCTAAATAGAATACAATTCAATTAAAACCAAAAAGGAGGTCAAAGATATGGATGTAAAAGGCCAAGGTGCACTGGAATACCTTTTGTTAATCGGAGGAGCTGTGCTCGTTGCGGCAATAGTAATAGCATTGATTAGCGGAATGCCAAGTTCACTGAATGCAGAAGACAGGACATACTGCCAATCGTTCTTCAATTTCCCTTCGTGCGGAGCTGCATCACCGACCGCTGGTGAATGTTGTCCACTGGAAGCTGATGGGGCAACTGTTGCAACAGACCAAACCAGCTTCGATACTTGCGTTTGGGATTCCGATGCGGTTGCAGCCAGTGGATTATGCTGACCTGGAGTTTTCCCTATGAATAACAGAGCACAGGTTGCCATAGAATACCTGTTGTTAGCGCTGTTCGGAATAGTTCTGGCAACAATAGCAGCATTGGTTATTGATGGAGTAAGCGCAATGTCACAGTCAGCCCAGGGAAGAATCTTAGAATACAGGCATCAAACGATTGCATCCTTGTTGCAGACCTAAGAGTGGGGGTTTTGTTTTTATGGCCCCTTACCTTCTTTTCTTTCTTTTTTCAATCTTTGGATTAGCCTACGGCACCTACACCGACTTCAAGAAAAGGATTGTAAGCAACTGGGTAACCTATGGCATGGTTGTTGTAGGACTTGGAGGGCACGGCCTATGGGCGCTTCTTTCCAACGATGCAATGATTTTTGCCAACTCTTTAGGGGTGACTGTTGCAACCTTTGTTGGGGCATATGCACTCTACAAGCTTGGTGTCTGGGCAGGCGGCGACGTCAAGCTCTTTGCAGGACTTGCAGCACTAAATCCGTTCAACCCAAACATTTTGACAAGCCTTGGGCTTGTTGATATTGAAATCTTTGGCTCAATTAACACGCCAATCTTCCCTTTAACCCTGTTCATCTTCAGCCTGTTTGCAATGCTTCCATACGGAGCATTTCTTGCGGCCGCAAAGCTTGCAAAAAACAAGACAGAGAAGAAAAAGCTGTGGCCGGATTTGCGGAAGCGCTTTTTTCACGCCTTGGAGATCTCGACTTTAGCCATAGGCTTTTCAGCCCTTCTTTCAATGTTCGAGCTGAACCAGCTTCTGACACTGCCCCTGCTTTTCGTAGCCGCGTTCCTGCCAAAGAAGTCAAAAGCAGTAGCGGCAGCGGCAATGTTGTTTGTAGGCCTCTGGCTTCAAAGGGACGTTGCTGCCCAACGCTTCTTTGTGATGCTGGCCCTGCTGCTCGGCCTCTACCTGCTGTTCAAGCTTTACTCGCTTTCAAAAACTTTGATGAGAAAGCCTGTTGCAATAAAGGACCTTGAGGAGGGAATGATTCCGGCGCAAACACTTGTTTTGAGGGGAAAATTGGTTGAGACCCTGCCGGAAATGCAAATAAAAAAGTTAATTAAGCAGTTAGTAGCAAATAGTGGTGGCAAGGCAGTGAAGGCAGAGGAAAAAGTCATTGTTTCAAGCCGGTCTGCAGGAGGCCTAACAGAAGAGGAGATTAAGGAGCTTAGGTCGCTCTTAGGCCGGAAAAAGATTGGTCCAACTCTGCTTGTCAAGGAGTCCGCACCATTTGTGCCGGCTGTCTTGATTGCATACATTGCCTTGAACATTGTAGGAGACGTGATTTGGTTTTGGCTGTTTTGAGCAAAAGGGGGCAGATTACAGTTGAATTTATTCTCATAGTTTCAATTGGCCTAATTTATATAGCGGGATCTATTTGGCCCCTTGTTGACCAGGGAGCAGGCGCGGCAGAGGACGTTAAGGCAATTGCTGACGCAAAGCTTTCAAGCATGAAACTTGCCAAAGCCCTGAACGAGGCAGCGATTTCAAGCGGCGACATGAAAAAAACCTTTAACATGTTCCTGGGGCCAAACACAGTTGTGTCCTGCGATTTGGGAGTAAACCCAGTAGTAGACTATGAAGTGACTGTGAGTTACATAAACGCAATCAGCAATCCTGACATGGCAAACTGCGTTGTTGACCCGCCTGCCGGCGACCCCACCGGCTGGAAATGTGATTCCTATGTTGAGCTTCTCTCAGGCATTGCGGTGCCAGGCGGCTGCCCTGTAATGCAGACAGGCGCTGGCAACAGCCTTTTCAGAGGCATTGTTGTAGAGAAGACTGCAGGCATCATTAGCGTGAGTTGGGCATGAGGCAATTTGTTCTAAGGGAAAAGGGCCAGGTCAGCCTTGAGATGCTTGTACTAGCATTGGTTATTCTTCTCTTCAGTACCAGCGTGCTATCCCACTATACCCAAATAAGCGACACAACAATGGCGTTGTACTTGCTTGACACCGAAACGCTTAAGGAAATTGACAGGGCAGGAGAACTCTTTGTAAAAGAGGAAATTGACTACAAGATCAATGATACTACCGGTGACTTAGAACTTTGCCTTTTCACAAGGAGCGAAAGTGGAGCTAATCTGATTGCAGTCCCTGGCGATATAGAGGACCTTATTGAGGACAGAACCGGTTTTACCACAGTGAATTTGTATGAGAATCCCGGCGGAAACCCATGCGATTGACTTCGACAAAGCGCGAAAAAAGGAAAGCTTTTTTTAACCCTGCTCTAGGCAAATGCCTTTATGCTTTCCAAGGAAAGGTTTTCGGCAATTGCACTGCTTGCTGCAATGGCGGGCATTGCACTGCTCTTTTTTCTGGCGGAAAGCTTTGAGCCAAGGCCTGTTAAGATAAAGGACATTGGCAATGCCGATATTGGCTGGCCGGTCAGGGTAAATACAAAAGTTGAGTCGAGCTACAAAACAGGCAACACTCTTTTGATGCAGGTTTTTGACGGCACTGGAAAAATCAAGGCAGTAGCATTCAATGTTTCAAATGAGACGCAAGCAGCGCTTTGCAAAAACTGCTTTGCAAGCCTTGAGGGAAAGGTTCAGATTTACAAGGGCGAGCTCGAAATAGTTGTTGAAAGTGTGGAAGAATGGAGCTAGAGCTGTTGGGCTTTGCATTGGCAGGCTGTTTTTTGGGAATCGTCACCGGGCTTTTTCCAGGGCTTCATGCAAACAGCATTGCCTTGCTTGCCCTTGCCCTGCCTGGCCAAAAGGGCCTGCCATTGATAATTTTCATAGCTTGCATGGCCACTGTCCACACATTTGTAGATTTTGTTCCAAGCATTTTGCTTGGCGCACCCAACGAAGACACCTTTTTGGCTGTTCTGCCAGGCCACAAGCTCCTCCTAAAAGGCGAGGGCCTTACTGCCGTGAGACTGACTGTTGCAGGCGGGCTTTTCGCAGGCCTTGCATCGCTTGCAGCTGGCCCCTTTCTCGTGCTACTTGCGGAGAAAAGCCAGGGCTTTCTTTCAAGCCTGATTCCCTTTGCCTTGTTTGCCATTTTGGCCGCCATGGCATTCGATGAAAGAGGATGGAAAAAAGTGCTTGCTTTGACGGTGATTTTGTTAAGTGGCTTGCTTGGCCTGCTCGCCCTGAAAAGTAATTTGCCACTGCAGCAACCATTGTTCTGCCTTGCAACAGGATTTTTTGGAGCAAGCACTCTTGTTGACAGTATTGCAAGGGGCACAAGCCTTGGAGAGCAAAAGAATACTAAATTTTCAGTTTCAGGAAAAAACGTTTTGGGAAAGAGCCTGCTCGCGCTTGGGGCAGCAGGCTTTGTCTCACTAATGCCGAGCGTGGGAGCAAGCCAAGCGACCTTTGTCGTAAGGAAGATTGTTGGAAGGATAAAAGCAAGAAATTACCTAATGCTCTTGGGCGGGGTGAACACCGCAACCATGATCCTGTCCTTCTTTGTGCTGTTCTCAATTGGAAAGGCAAGGACAGGCGCGGCTGTTGCAATCAATCAGGTTGCACCATTCGGAACGGAGCAGCTTTTGTTTGTTTCAGGAGCCTGCCTTTTTGCCATCGGTTTTGCGGCCATTGCAACCGACCTTCTTGCAGGCTGGTTGATGAAAATAGTGCATTTGATTAACTATAGAAAAGTAAACTTTGTTGTGCTCTGCCTAGTCAGTCTTATGGTATTCTGGTTTTCAGGTCTTTTGGGCTTGGCCTTCTACGGGATTGCTGCTCTGATTGGACTGGCCTCCTTGGGAATGGGAATAAAAAGGGCCAACAGCATGGCCTTCCTAATGGTGCCAACAATGCTTTACTACTTTGGATTTGTTTAAACAGGAAAAAAGAGAAAAATGTCATCGAGCCTCCTCCAAAAGGCGAAGATGGCCCAACCCCTTGTTGCACTGTGTGCAACGACCGTTGCCGGAACGGCAACAAGCCAGGTTTGCGGCTGGCGAAACCCTAAAATAGGGGAAAGGACATAGTAAAGGCATATGAAAGGCAAGTTTCTACTAATTGGATTGCTGGTTTTGGCAATTGCAATAAGCGGATGTGTGCAACAGCCTGTTGATTGGTCTCAAGTTCTTGATGATGCAGAAGCGGAGTGCGAGAGAGTCGAAGGCGAATGGATGTTGTTTAGCAACGGTTGTGTTGATTCTTGCTATGCTGCAAGAAATCCTAACCCAACGTGTACTCAGGCCCAAAAACTTGGCTGTAGCTGTGGGCCTGATAAGTGTTGGGAAACAGACCAAGTATCTGGCAAAGCAACTTGCGTGCCAAACTGAAGCAAGCCGAAACCCTAAAATAGGGTTTGTGACAAATGGATTCTTATGGCTTCAATTAAGAGGGATACTCTCGAGGCTTTGCTGCTTGCCGCGCAGAACACGTTTCCAAAGGAGTTCTTGGCA
>JAFCBY010000013.1:0-2747 GCA_017610485.1 Candidatus Falkowiibacteriota bacterium | reverse complement strand
AGAAGGGGAAGGTTGTGGATGAGTTTGTTGTTTTGCCCGCAACCTATGGAAGGTCATACAGCAGCATCAGGCTTGACTTGCTGCCCTACGACAGCCATATTCTGGGAAGCGTCCATTCCCACCCAGGACCAAGGGCAAGCCCTTCCAGGGGCGACCTTCGCGCCTTTAAGGCACTGGGCGAAACCCATTTAATCATTGCCAGCCCTTTTACTCGTGAGTCAGTTAAGGCATTTGATGTGAAGGGAAACGAGGTAAGGCTGGAAGTGGTTGAATGAAAAAAGTAATTCTCGTTATAAGGGACGGTTGGGGGTTCAACCCAAAAGAGGAGAAAAACGCGATTTTTTTTGCAGACACACCGGAAACCGACGGGCTGATGAAGGATTATCCAAATACGCTCCTAAAATGCAGCGGGAAAGCTGTTGGCCTGCCAAAAGGCTACCAGGGCAATAGTGAAGTCGGGCATTTGACAATAGGGTCAGGAAGAATAAACTTTCAGCCAATGGCCAGAATAAACAAGGCAATTGAGTCAGGCGAATTCTTCAAGAACAAGGCTTTTTTGGACGCAATAAAGAACTGCCGGAAGAACAACAGCAGGCTCCACATTATTGGACTGCTTCAATCAGAGGGCGTGCACTCACACGAAAGGCATTTGTTTGCCTTGCTGGACCTCTGCAAAAAGGAGGGGTTTGAAAATGTGGCCGTGCACGCTGTAATGGACGGCAGGGACGCCCCGCCAACAGACGGCGTGAAGCATTTGAGAAAGTTGAAGGAAAAGATTTCTGAAACAGGCTTTGGGGAGATTGTAAGCATTACCGGCAGGTATTTCACAATGGACCGGGATAAGAGATGGGACCGCACCAAAAAAGCATATGATTGCATTGCACTTGGGGAGGCAGACAAGGTGTTTGAGGATGCTGAAAAGAAGCTGGTTGAGGCATATGAACAGGGCGAAACCGATGAATTCATAAAGCCGAAAAAATTAAAGGGTTATGATGGAATTAAGAAAAAGGACAGCGTAATTTTTTTCAACTTTAGGACAGACAGGACAAGGCAGCTAACCCAGGCAATCGTTGAACCTGTTTTTGATGGGTGGAAGAGAAAGCCTTTGCCTGTTTTCTTTGTTGCAATGACCCACTATTACAAACCTATGAATGCAAAGGTTGCCTTTGAGGACAAATCTATTGAAAATCTTTTGGGCAGGGTGATAAGCAAGGCAGGTGTAAAGCAATTGCGCATTTCAGAAACTGAAAAATACGCGCATGTAACCTTTTTCTTCAACGGCCAGAAGGAAGAGCCGGACAAGGGCGAGGAAAGAATTCTTGTCCCTTCACCAAAAGTCGCAACCTATGACCTCAAGCCGGAAATGAGCGTGTTTGAGGTTACCGACAAGTTGGTCAAAGAGGTGAAAAAGGGCAAATTCGGGTTTGTGGTTGTAAACCTTGTTAATGGAGACCTCGTTGGCCACACAGGCGTCTGGAAAGCCTGCTTGAAGGCAGTTGAATCAGTGGACAAATGCCTCGGCAAAATAGTTGAAGCCGGAATGAAAAAAGATTATGTTCTGCTTGTGTTTGCAGACCATGGAAATATAGAGGACTTGAGCCAGGGCTGGCAGACATCACACACATTGAACCCTGTTCCACTGATTCTTGTAAGCGGCGACGAAAAGCTGAAAAAGGCAAAGCTAAGGCAGGGCGGCTTGCAGGACATTGCCCCAACTGTCCTCGAACTGATGGGCATCGAGAAGCCAAAGGAAATGACAGGGAAAAGCCTGCTGAAATAACTGATCTTTCTTGCAGTGGAAGCGGAAAACACGCCGCTGCAAACGCCGGGCTCCAAAGGCAATTTAGGGGCTAAAACACGCACTGCAGCGGCGTAAAGCTAATTCTTAAATACGAGTAAGCGTTTATTTAATGCTATGAAGGGGCAGGTTTCTCTTGAGCTAATACTGGCAGTAATTGTTGCGGTTATGGCCGGGAGCGCGTTCTCACTTGTAGGGACAGAGATAATAGATATGCAGCGCGAGGCAAGTGTCAGGCACCAGCTTGACGGAATCGGAACAAGCCTGGCAAGCGCAATTTCAAACACTGCTTTGCTCAATGACGGAGACACTGTAAGCGTTTCTGTTAGCATTCCAATGATTGCTGTTGTTGGAACTGGCAGCCTTCAAAGCTGCACTATTGTAATTGGAGGGGGGCTGGGTGTTGGCACAATGACTCTAACTCATGATACCGTTACAGTTACAAAAAATTATGTTGATCCTGCAGGAATGACGCTTCCAGGCCAGGCAGTTTGCGGTGGAACAATGACAATAACAATACCTTAAAGAGTGATTATGATGGAAAAAGGACAGATGTTTTCAATAGATTTCCTGGTTTCCCTAATAGCCGTTGTCGCCGCAGTGGGACTGATGCTGCAGGCAGTTGAGGTAAACACCTATGCCCAAAAAGAGGAAAGGATATACAATGAGATGAAAATAGTTGCCGAAACCGCGGCAGACCTCATTGCCCTGGGAAATGACACAACCTGCCAAAACACAGCAGGGACAATGAACTATGCAAACTGCGTTGACATCCCTGGGCCTGCACCTAATGACTGGATAACCAAGGTTCCCGACGGCTACAGGATTGAAGTTTCATGCAGCGGCAGAACAAGGAGAAACGGCGGGCCGGCCTTGGGAAACGAGGACTTTTACGAGTTGCGAAGGACTGTTACAACCTCGCTTGGGGGAGCCCCTGAGACACTTAGGG
>JAFCBY010000092.1 GCA_017610485.1 Candidatus Falkowiibacteriota bacterium | reverse complement strand
TTTTTTTTTTTGTTTGGCGGGGCAGTAAACTTTTTTTCCCGTTGGAAAAAGGGTTTTTGCAAACTTTTTGCGCGTGGGCGGAAAAAGTTTAGCCTTTCTGTGGGGGAATGGTTTTTGGAGAATGTGGAGAATTTGAAGAGTTTTGGGAATTCGGAGAATTTGGAGAACGGGGTTCTTTTGGACCGGGCTGTTTTGGGCAAGCTTTCGCCCTTGCAGCAGAAAATCCTTTTGGAGCTTGCGTCAGGCCCTCTTTCGTTGAATGGCTTGAGTGAGAGAACTGGGTCAAGCGTTTTTACCATCGGCAAGCAGCTTAGCCTTTTGCAGATGCGCGCAAAGTACAATCCCTTGCATGGCAAGGGCATTACCCGGCCTCTTGTGAGGAAGAACAAGGATTCCGGTGTCAAGACAACATACTTCCTTTGCCAAGAGCAGTAGTTTGCACTATCTTTCTATTTTTGTGCAAGCCGGCAATTAGCGAAGGGAATGGTAAGGTTTAAAATATTCAGGTTTGTTAATATATCGAAAGTAGGAATTGATTGCTATGAATAATTTTGATTATTTTGTGAAGTCTGATTTAAGTGACTTTGTTGGCAGTTGGGTAGCCATTCTTGATGGCAGAGTCGTTGCTTCCGGTAAGAATTTCAGGGAAGTTGCTGAAAGGGTGGATAGGGACTTTCCTAGAAAGAAACCGCTTCTAACCCGAGTCCCGGAAAAGATTGCCCACATTCTTTGAGGTTATGGCTTTAACTTTTAGGCTGAAAAGGCATCAGCTGGAAGACGGAACAGTAACGTTTCACCCTTATGTAAAAGTAGTGCTTAGCTATGCCAAGAAAAGCCAGGAAGTCACAGGTGTTTTGGATACTGGGGCTGACCTGATTTACCTTCCTTTGAACGTTGCAGAATATTTCAATTTGCCCTTGTCCAAAAAAACATTTGAGTGCAAGTCACCGCAAGGGCTCTTCAAGTACAAGACATCCAAAATGTCTGTTGAGATTGGGAAAGGGCACGAAAAACATAAGCGGGAATTTGTTGTAACAATTCCTCTAAGCGAAGGGGAATACGACGAAGTGATTTTGGGAGTGGAGTTCTTATCCCAATTCAAAATCACTTTTGATTATGCAAATGAACGAATGGTATTGAAGAAATCTGGCAAAAGGACCAACTTGGCAAAAATGAAGGTCAGATAAATTCCGCACGCCCTTCTGTTTTGCCTGCAAGCCTTCCATCTTGTTTTATGCGTTCTTCTTTGATTAATCAAAAAAATGAAACAAAAAGAAGGTTTTTATACCTGTTTTGCTTTCTATATTTGTTATGCCTCTGGATTTGATTCTCGGAACAGTTTTGGCTTTGGTTGACTTTGTGAGAATGTCTCTCATTGTGGCAATTCCCACCTTTTTGCTTTCCCTGCCTGGCCAGAGGCTGCTTCACTTTTTTGAGAAAAGGTACAAGTTCAGCTGGATTGTTGCCGCTTTCCTGGCAATCTTCTTGATTCTTTTGCCGATTGTTTTCATCCTGTATCTTGTGCCATACTGGGCTGGCTTTGCCGCAAGTTCCCTTGTTGGCATGCCCACACCAGAGTTTATGCAGAACACGCCCTTGGACTATGCAATGGCCTTTGTTGCAACAATTGTAAAGAACGTCCTGTCGGCCGTCCTGTTTACAATTCTTTTAATGCCCTTGCTTTTCTTTGCCGCATTCGTGCAGGAGTACCTTGAGAAGAAATACAAGCTGCCTGCCCTTGCAAACGCCTTTGCCGCAGCATTTCTCACGAGCGCGCTTGCTTGGATCATAGTCTTATTTGTTTTTCCCTGGATAATTAACGCAGTGTTTTGGAAGCTTTACTGGAGCCCGATTTGATGGAATTTCTAAAGAGAATGGTTTGCATTGCCGCAATTTGCCTGCTCTTAAACCTGAGCATTTTTCCCGCCTTTGGCCAACCCCTTCCAAGCAGCCCAAGCCCTGACCCTAATCCAGTGCCAACTGTTACCTCAACGCCGAGGAACACCCAGTTTACTTGTTCAACGCCTAACTCAAATCCGGAGGAAAACGTCCTTCTGCCAGAGGAGGTTGCAAAGCTTAAACAAATGACCGAGGTTGAGAACAAGGGCTTTTCGATTGACAATGTTAGCAGCGGAAGGGGCCGAAACGAGGACAGGGGCAAGCTTGAAAACAGCGTCATTGTGCAGGCAAACGACGACGGTTCAGCGGTTGTGAACGAGCTTCCGGGGGAAAAGATGGATGTGGGTGAGGTCTCACAATGGTTCAACAAATGGTATTCTGGGCCGTTTGCCTTTGGCATAAGTTTGGATGACACCATTAGGATTGGCCAGTGCAGGGATTTGCCAAGGCTTGAGGCTGAGAAAAGGGGCTGTCCCTTGCAGGACAAGCAGCTTGCCAACCGGACCAGTGGCCAGGGCGTTACCGAAAACTTTAAGAACGTCTGGGAGGACGTCAAGGACTTTGTAAGCGAGGACATTTTGAAAAATCCAAAGGGCATGGGCCAGTTTGACGCAGCCGAAGTTGGACAGCTGCAGGTCAACATGGTTTCGGAAACAGACATGAACGGCATTCAGGCAAAGTTTGTTGCCAGGCGCCTGGAACAGATTCCGAACAGTGTTTTGGTCGACGGCTTCACTGCCAGCATGGCCACAACAGGCGAGGACTCTGGCTCTCTGATAAGCATTTACAGCGTTTTTGACAAGTACTTCAACAGCTGGTTTTCAACCGAGATGGTTGTCTCAACATTTGGCCCAACCCTTGTTGGCCAGGCGAAAAGGTATGCCAATTGGGCTGTGAGGCGCGGTATGCCCTGGGACATTGGGGACAGTGCCATACTCAACCTTTTTAGGAAAAAATTCATGGACCCCTCGTCCCTCTACGGCCAGGCAAGGCTGCAGAGAATGAGGCTAAGGTCTGACCAGTTTGGCTTTGGCGAGGTTTGGACCAAGGGAATCGAGAACGCGGACTGGGATTCAGGTTATGCCTTCCTAAAGGGCGGCAGCTTTAGGAAAAACATAAATGAGTGGGCAAAGGCAGGCGGCGCACTTGACCAGATGAACGACCCTGTTGTAAGGGGCGAATTTTACAAGCAGATAAGGGACTTGAGGGGGGTTGGCAGGGCAAACAGGGCCATTAACAAGCACTATGCTTCGGCCTACGAAACCGCGGCGAACAAGTTTGGTAAAGGAACTCCTGAAGCAAGGGCTGCCCTTATGGAGTATGCCCAGTCAAACTCAAGAATCATGGTTGCAATGGACTCTCCCTACCTTCACATGGATGCCCCGGAACTCTGGACTCATGAAGAGGTAACAGGCATTTACAACATGGCCTTCAAGCAAAAGGGCGTTGAAAACTTTGTTCCGTTGACCGGGGACAGCAAGCACATACAGCAGGCAATGGCCGAATTCTCCAAAGATAGCCCAGGCTGGACCAACAAATTGCCTTTCGAGCTATCAGACGACGGCTTCCTCAACATGTACAAGGTTTCAAGCACCGGCGAATTCATTGACGACGTTCCCATTGACGACCTCAGGAAGAACATGTCAAGGTATGTTGACAAGGCAGCCCTCACAGAGAAGGGCGACTACATAAAGATTGACCCAAGCACGGCAGACTACATTGCCAAGGAATCTGCCGGAACAGGCAAGGTCAAGGTATACAAGGCAAACTGGGTTTTGGACCACTCGGAAACGCCGGATCAGTTTGCAAAAAGGTTAACGCACGGAAGGGCAAACAGGGTTTCAAAAAACCTGTCTGACAACACAAGCAGGCTTTTCGACGTGCTTGTTGAGAGGAACTTTGGGGGCCAGGCAAGGCATTACACAAGCATCCTGGACAAGGCCTTTGCCCAAGAGCAGGCGATTTTGAAAAGCTATGCAAGCATAAAGGGCGGACTGAAGTGGACCCTAATGCCATACCTCTACTGGGAGGGCAAAAGGGGCTTTGGCTTTGAAGCACTTAGTGCCTTCCAGCTGCCGGACTCCTGGAAAACCGTGGAGCTTTACACCGAGGACGACAAGATTTTTGATGATGCCTTCATTGACGTGTTTGCACAGCATGGAAGCGACGAAGGGGAAATATTTTCCCAGGTCCTTGACAAGCTTCCCTGGAAACGCGCTTACAATTATGTGATTGACCAATTTGATCCGGTGAAAGGCGCTTATGAGAAGTGGACAAAGCCAATGAGCGGCTGGCGCAGGGAAGTTGAAAACGTGGCCTACTTCACCTCAACAAGGGACAACTGTGCCACCTGCAGCATAAGTCTTGTTCCCCTGGTGGGAAGTGAAAAGCAGCTTCAGGAACTAAAGGAGAAGGGCAGGGGCGCGGCCGCAATTTCATTCAACACAGACCAGGACATGCAATCATATTTCCTGGAAGACATTTTGGACGAAAAGGCTAAAGAGCAGGGCACAACACTGATAGCATACGGTCACCATACCAACATAGAGGGCCAGCTTCCAGGTGGTGAAGAAGAAAAAATTGACCTAGTCGAAGCAAAGAGGGAGAAGACAAGGTGCCAGGATGCGGTAAAAGAGCTTGGCCTCGGCTTTTTGGGGGACGACCCGCAAAGAGTGGGCGGCATTCTTGCAGCAACCGAAAG
>JAFCBY010000091.1 GCA_017610485.1 Candidatus Falkowiibacteriota bacterium | reverse complement strand
CCCTGCAGAGGTTAAATCGCGGACAGCTTCCGGCGTTGCAACATTTCCCGCAATTAGCTCAACGTCAAACTCCTTCTTGTAGCGCTTTACTGCGTCAACAACCATTCTGCTGTGGCCGTGCGAAGTGTCAAGAACTACGGCGTCAACGTCTGCTTCAATGAGTGCCTTAACACGCTCATCATCCCTTGGGCCAACAGCGGCCGCTACTAGGAGGCGGCCCTTTTTGTCCTTTGAGGAAATCGGGAACTGAGCCTGCTTGCGAATGTCCGAATCCGTAAGAAGGCCTGTAATGCAGCCCTTTTTGTCGACTATTGGAAGCTTTTCAATGCGGTGTTTGTGAAGGAGCTCTTTTGCCTCATCTATAGAGGGCTCGTGGTCAACGCTTACAACCTCTTTGGTCATCAGCTCAGAAACCTTTTTTGAGGGGTTTGACTCAAAGCGGAGGTCCCTCTTTGTGATGATTCCAACAAGCTTTTGGCTTTCCACAACAGGAAAGGAGCCAATCCCCTTTTCCCTGCGGAATGAAAAAACCTTTTCAAGGGTGTCGTTTGGGGAAACGCATACTGGGTTGCTTACTATGAGGAATTCGCTTCTTTTGACCTTTGTTGCCTGCGCAACCTGCCCCTCAATTGAGAAATTCTTGTGAATTACGCCAATGCCGCCCTCCCTTGCAATGGCAATTGCGGTGCTTGACTCTGTAACAGTGTCCATTGCGGCGGAAACAAGCGGAATGTTAATGTTTAGCTTCTTTGAGAAACGGGTTTTCAATGAAACATCTTTTGGCAGAACCTCACTTTCACCCGGAACAAGTAGAATGTCGTCAAAAGTAAGGGCCTTTTTTCCCTGCAAACTGCTCTTTCCAACCATAAGATTCTGATGGGGCGAATGATTTAAAAAGGGGATTTTTGAGGCAGTCTTTAAAAAATGCTCACCCCCTTTTTTTAATTTGGAGAGCCTTGTGGGATACAATGATATTCTATTGCCACGAATTTCCCAAAGCTTTTTTGCAAAAGAAAAAAAGGTTTTTTGAATGAGTTCAACCGTTGTTATCGGGGCCCAGTATGGGGATGAGGGCAAGGGCAAGGTCGTTGACCTGCTTGCCGACAAGGCAGACCTTGTTGTAAGGTTCAACGGAGGCAACAATGCAGGCCACACTGTTGTTGTGAAGGGAAAGAAGTACAAGTTCCATTTGATGCCCTCTGGGGCTATTCAGGGAAAGAAGTGCTTTATTGCGGCCGGAATTGCCCTAGACCCAAAGGTCTTGAAGCAGGAACTGGGGCAGCTCGAGCAGGAGATTAGCCTTGTGATTGACCCAAGGGCACAGATTATAATGCCCTGGCACAATGCGCTTGACCTGGCAAAGGAAGAGGCAAAAGGCAAAGCAAAGATTGGCACAACAGGCAGGGGAATTGGGCCATGCTACGCCGACCGAGTTTCAAGGACAGGCATCAGGTTTTGTGAGTTGGTGGAGGCGCAAAGGCTGAAGGAAAAGGTTGAAAGGCAGTTTGGGGAAAAACAGGCTTTGCTGCAGAAGGTTTTTGGAAAGGAGATTGGCCAGAGCAAGGAGGAAATCCTTGCAGACTACACCACCCTTGGAGAAGAATTCTCAAAGTATTTGGGCGATGTCTCAATGGAGGTTAGCGAGGCATTGAAGGGAGGAAAGAACGTGCTGTTTGAGGGGGCCCAGGGAACCTTTTTGGACAACGATTTTGGAACATACCCCTATGTTACCAGCTCTCACCCCACAGCAGGCGCAGTCTTCACAGGCGTTGGAATTGGCGCAAGAGCATTTGACAGGGTTATTGGAATTGTAAAGGCCTATACCACGAGGGTGGGAGAGGGCCCCTTTGTGACAGAGCTCAAGGGAGAGCTTGCCGACAAGATTAGGACTGTTGGAGCAGAGTTTGGGACAACCACCGGGAGGCCAAGGCGGGTTGGATGGCTTGACCTGCCATTGCTGACGACTGCGATTAGGCTGAACGGGTTTACAGAGATTGCTTTGACAAAGCTGGATGTTTTGAACGGCCTGGAAAAGGCCCTAGTTTGCACAGAGTACGAGTGCGATGGCAAGAGGCTGAAGGAAGTGCCGGCAGACCTGAAGGAGTTGGAGAAATGCACACCGGTATTTGAGGACCTTCCGGGCTTTGAGGTAAAGGGCAGTGAGAAAGAATACGGCGAGCTTTCGGAGAAGGCAAGGTCCTACGTCGAGTTCGTTGAAAAGGCTTTGGGCGTTCCAACAAAGATTGTTTCAATAGGGCCCGGAAGGGAAGAGACTATTTTGAGGTAAGCCCTGGTTTTGGCCCGGAAGGAAAAAAACCCTAATGCGCTAGCATTTTCGCCCCTGCTTTTTTCTCAGGTAGTATGCTATTGCAAGGTCATCAGCCCTCTGCAGCGAGGTAAAAAGCAGGGGAAGCAGGATTGAGCGCAGGTAGAGCATTGGCTTTTTTCGGGAAACGCCCCTCATCTTCTGGATTGCAATTATCTCGGCAAGATCGTGCTCCATTTCGGGCAAAAACCTGAAAAGCACGTAGATTGGAAGGTATACTGATTCCGGAATCTTCAACACCTTAAGGGCCTTGAGAAGCGCAAAAATGTCTGTGCTGAAGGTGAAGAAGGTCATTGCGCTGAAAAGGCACAAAACCCTCAAGTTTGAGGAAAGGGTGAGTTGCACCAAGTCAAGCCCTGTGTCTGACAAAAAAATAAGAAAGCTGGCGTCCGCAAGCAGCAGGAAAGCCAGCAGGCCAAAGTAAAGCCTTTTGAAGCCCCTAAAGCCCGCCAGGGCGAGAACTGTTGAAAGAAAAGCGAAAAGCAGGAATAGGGAAAGTGGCCGGTGAAAAACAAAAGCCGCTATCGATGCAGCAAGAAAGAAGAAAAGCTTTGTTGCCTCCCTTACTGGCGAAAAAAGCGATTTGCTGCTGTACTGGAACATTCGCTTGCTTCACCCCCATCAATTAAAAAGACACGGTCACAGTAGCGCAAAAGCTGCCTGTCGTGGGTTGCAATCACCATTGGCTGCCTGCTTTCGTTCACATAATTGTAGACCGTTGCCTTGTTGGCGGGGTCTAGCCAGGTAGTGGGCTCATCAAGCAATGCAAGTCCGCCCGGGTTTGTGGCAGCCACACTCAGAAGCTTTTGCTGGCCCTTGCTTAGGGCGGAGGGGCTTTCCTTGAGCAGATGCGAAATTCCAAGTTTTGAAGCGTTGCCCTTCTCAACCAGCTCTGCTTCAGCTGTTTCATTGAAGAAGAGATGGCTTGGATTCTGGGGAGCAAGGCTTACAGGGCCATTTCTTGAAACAGATCCTGAAAATTTCTCTACGCCGGCAATTGCCTTGAGCATAAGGCTTTTGCCTGATCCATTCCTTCCAATAAACCCCAGTTTTTCGTGGTTGGAGAGAGAAAAATTTGCCTTCAGGGAAAAACCGTTCCTTTTTATCAGAAAGTCGGCCTTAAGGGCTGTACCGCTTGAGGCATTGCTTTTCGGCTTTGGCAAAACAGGGAGAGCCTGCTTTTTGAGAAAAAAGTTTTTAGCGTTTGGAAGGCTTGGCCTGACTTTGTCCAGCCAGACTATTGCAGTATCATTCAGGCTGAAGAGAATCCTTTTAAAGCGCGATTTTTCAACAGGGTCTAATAATTCGAGGGGCTCATCAAGCAGAAGCAGGCCAGGATTTGAACAAAGATTTGACAAAAGGTTTATTTTTTGCTTTTCGCCTTCACTTAGCTGGAAGACATTCCTGTCAACCAGGCTGCCAAGGTCAAACTCGTGCGCCAGAGCAAGGCCCTTTTCCCCAAGCTCTTCCTTGACAGTTATTGCAAAGAACTGCGAGGAGGGAGTTTGCATTATCAGGCCTGCTTCCTTTGCATGAACCTCGCCAGACACCCTTGCAGGCACGAAGTCGGGGATAACGCCACAGATTGACAGGGCAAGCGTGCTCTTGCCTGACCCATTTGGCCCTATCACCGCAAGGTTTTGCCCCTTTCCAAGCTTAAGCCCGACGTCCTCTAGAACAGGCTTGTCTGCAAAGGCAACTGAAAGAGATTCAACGTTCAGCATTCAACCGCGCCTTGATCTTTGTCCGAAAGACAATAAAATAAGCAACCCAAAAGTCTACTGCGGCAAGTATGGCATTCGGCACAAGAAAGACCACTGGAGGATACTCCTGCATTGCCACCTCGGTGGGAATTCCAAAAAAGATTGGTATTCCAACGTAGTAATTGAAGTACACCATGAGGACAGGCCTTGCGACGAGGCAGGCGATAAATGCAAGAAACATTGACTTTTTCCCATAACCGGAGATTTTTCCAAAGAGGGCAACCAAAAGGACCATTACAATGGTTGCAATGAATTTCATCATGGCCCCGACCCAGCCGGTTGCCGCAAAGGCGCCAATGCCGACGGCCGAAACAACTGAAGTTATTATGCCCCCTAAGGGACCAAAAAGAAACGTGCTAATAAGCCATGGGACGCCAACAGCATCTATATCTATAATGCCCATTGGCAGGGCAATCTTGTAGACCTGCAGAAGAACACTTACCCCTGCCAAAATTGCGGCCCCAATAAGGATTTTGTACCTATGCATGAAAAAAATGTGAATGAGAACTACTTAAAA
>JAFCBY010000012.1 GCA_017610485.1 Candidatus Falkowiibacteriota bacterium | reverse complement strand
CAATAACCATTACAATCAGCATGTAGACAGAGCTCCACTCGCTCTGCACCCTCTCCTCTCTAAGAAATTCCTTTAGTGTCATGATAAGAACACTTATTGTAAAAAGCAGTATTTAAGGTTTGTGATTGGAAAACTGTTACGATTGGAAAAAGGCTTACACTCTTTTTAGGAAAACCACGCAGCATTTTCCCTTGTCCTCACAAATTTTGCAAAACTTAGAACTGGCTAAGTGGGGGTATCTTTTTGCCAGGGCAGGGTTCTTCTTTATCGCGGTTTCAAAAGCGGCTTTGAGGGCAGGCGATATACTGCTGTGCACCTCAATGTCCTCTCTTAGGGCGTCAACATCCTTGTTGCAAATCACGCCAATTCTGACGGTGGCAGAGGTTTCGCCAACGTAAGCCACTTTGTAGCTTTCCGTGCCAACATAGTCAAAATTGTTCATAATCGTGCCCTTAAAGGCGTTCTCTGGATCGCGCCTTTCAAGCCAGTTCATCATGCAAATCTGGTCATCGCTTAAGGTTAGGCCCTTTGCAAGGGAGGAAGCAGACAAAACACTGCCTTTTTCAAAGACAACAGGGGCCGAGAACTTGAGTGCGCCTGGAGACATAAGCATTCCGGACAGCAGGGACTTTGTCTCATTCAACGGGTTTGCCTTAACAAAACCCATTGTGCCCAGCAGGAGAGGAATCAAAAGCGCAAGAATCGCCATTGCAACGATTGCCGCAATAAGCAACTTGAAAGTACTGTATGCTTGTCCTTCCTGATTCAAAGCAAATCACCAGAAGTCTATTGTAGAAAGCGGTATTTAAGCCTTGTTATTAATAAACAAAAAGAAAAAGATATGAAGGAAAAGGAAGCTTTGGCCCCCCCATCCAACTTTTTTTTTAAATTCAGCTTCTTTCCAAAACGATTGCACAGCACTTTCCCTTGTCAGCACAGACTTCACAGGCGGCCACTAAGCTATTTCCTGTACTATACTGCAGCCCGTAAGCGCCTATGTCAGATGCAAGCTCGTCATTGCTTACATTGCAAACCACTGCAATCTTGGCCGTGATGTCCCCATTTCCTTTGTAGATTATCCTCTGTGTTTTGTCAGGGTCGCCATCACAATTAAGGCACTCGAATCCGTCCTCATCGTCCTCTTCAAATTTTCCTGTGCTCATGCAAATCTGGTCGGCACTGATTGGAAGCCTTTCAGCAAGAGCTGAGGCCGCCAAAACGCTGTCAGGCGAAAACACAACCTCTTTAGTGCGCTTTACTGCCCCAGGAGAACCAACCAAATCAGACAACAAACTCTTTGTCTCATTCATTGGATCAGCCTTAATCAGGCCCATGACCTGCATGATTATCGGGATTAGGATCGCCAAGATAGCCATTGCAACGATTGCCGCAATAAGCAACTTGAAAGTACTGTATGCTTGTCCTTCCTGATTCAAATTAAATCACCTAATTAAGAAACAGTTTACTAGTATTTAAACGTTGTGCTTAAACATTGTGCTGGGAGGGGTAGGCGTTTGGACACAAAGTGCTTTGGGGTAGTGCCCCCTGATTAGTCCACTTCTTCCTCTGGCTCCAGCTCTTTTCCAAAGCTTACAGTGCAAAATGTTCCACAGTCGTCTTTGCCGACTATGTGGCCAGGCAGGCACTTGTAGTAGACGTTTGTCTGAATAACGGTGGTTATACTGACAACGCGGTTCTCCGAAAGGTCGTAGGCCATTGAGTTGCTGGCGTCAAGCTCTATGCACTCAGCGTCAATGCCTGCACTGCTTCCCTCAAAGGCCCTGTTGCTGTAGCTTGACCCCATCTTTAAGACAATGTCCCTTTCCACGATTACGCTGCCGTCAGGGCTGTTCAAAGACTTGTCAAAGCCCTCGTACAGGCGCCTTACGCTAACCTGCCATCTCCACTCATCAATCTGGCTTACAACGCCGAGAATTATCACCAAAACGAAGAAGGCAAGCACTACCTCGATAATCAGCCTAAAGCCCGCGCCCTCCTGCCCTTGTTGGTTCATGGTTTAGCCTCCGAAAAAGCCCCCAACCATCACTCCGCTTAGGATGACTGCCGCAAGGAAGACCGCTATTGCTATTGGCAGGCTTTTTGCAAGGTTTATGTAAAAGAGCAGGTTGTTGTCCTCCTGTATTTTTGTGGTGAAATAGGTCATTATTATGACCAGCTGGATTACGTAAAGGCCAACTATTAGAAGGAACTCAAGCGGTGAAACCAGTCCCTCGCCACCGAAGGAGAAGCCTGTGGGCATGCTGAGAGGCACCGAGCTTGTGGTATCTCCAATGGCTGCCAGGGTCTTGTCTAGGTTGCTGGTGGAAATGGTGCTGAGGGTTAGCATCACAACCTTTTGCAGGGCTGTTGTAATGCCCAGCACTATTGGGGCAATGAAGATTGCCATTGAGCTCATCATGCTTGTCGTATCCGAAATAAGCACTTTCAGGGTTTGGTTTACCTTTTCGCTGTTTCTCAATTGCAGGGAGAGGGAAATCAGGGTGCGTGCTGCAACGTTTACGCCGAGCTTTACCGAGTCCACCATTATTTTCATTCCTGTCTGGATTGTTTTGCTCGGTAGGTTTCTCATGCTCCCATAGTTTGAGTCAAAGACCGCTGCATGCAATGGCATGCCCAAAAGCTCGATGTTTTCAATGGTTTTGCCAAAAACCCTTTGCGATATCTTGAAGTCTGGGAGGAAAGAGCGGGTGTGCTTTAGAGCTTCTTCAACAGGCTTGTTTTCGCCAAGGCGGGATGCAAGAATGTAGAGGCTGTCCTTGAATTCGGACTCCATTTTGAGGATGTCAAGCTGTGCCATCCTCTTGTAAATGCTGCTGTAGTAAATAAAAAACGAGGCCGCGCCGACAAGGGTCAAAAGCAGGCCAAAGGAGAGGGCGTATGGCGTTATATCGTTCTCTGGCTGCAGGAAGAATTTTATTTTCTCAGCTTGGAATTTGGCGTTTGCCTGCTCTTCACCATACTTTAGCTTGAGCTGCTGGAAGTATGGCCCGTCATTATCATACCAGTCGGCTGTCTTGCCCTCCTTTGCCATGACCTCCTCAAGGCCTTTGTCGTGGGGAAGCAGCTGGAATGCTTCCTCCTCTATTAGAATTCTTGGGGGAATTCCCTGGTTTGAAATGAAGACACTTCCGACAATTCCGATTACAAGAATTGCGGCGACTGCAAGCCTTATGTCAAACTGCATTTTGCCCAAAATCATGGTGTTCTTTTTGGGCAGGCCTGGGAACCCGTCAGGAATTTTTGGAATTTCCTGCGTTGGCGGCCGCCTCATTACGACGTCGTGGGCAAAGAAGAGGGTTGCCCCAGGAATGAGAATGTTGTAGAGGATTATGAGAACGAGTGGCGTTGCCATTGCCGTGCCTGAAAAGGCCGAGCCCACAGGAAGCACGATTATGAGGATTAGGGGCAGCAATACCCCCATGTAAAAGAGCAAAACGCTTGGCTGTGACAATTCTCTGGCATATTGCTCCATCTTGTTTTTAATGGATTCAAGGATTGAGATCATTGTCGCGTCAAGCAACTGGTATCTTTTGGCCTCGGTGTTCTCCAGGACAGAGGCCCTAATTCGCATCAGAGCCTGCTTGAACTCGTCACTGTACTTGCCCCACCTGTAGGCAAGCAGGTCAAGGGCCTCGCTGACGGTTGTGTGAACGCCAAGCTGCACGTCCCACAAGAGCCTTTTGAAGTCGTTTGCGATCTTGCCTGTCCCATGCATTGCAGAAAACTCAACCGCTTTCTCCAGGTTTGGAACAAGCTTCATTGACATGATCATATAGCCAACCATTTCCGGCACATAGGTCAGGGCCTTTGTTTTCTCCAAATCGGCCGCGTTTGTGGGATAGGATTGCACGAAGTTTGTCAAAAAGAATGCAACGATAACAAACGGGAAGAGTGTATAAACAAAGACAAATTGGGCTCCCACCAAGTCTGAAACCAGCTCGTTCAGCCCAGGGATCACAAAAATAACGATTGCCACTATCACACCGAGGATTAGCGAGCCAAACAATGCAAACTTGCCTGCTGCGGAAAGCTCTTCTGGCCTAAGCCCCCATCCAAGAAAGTCAACGGCCTCCTTGTGCTTTTTGTCAAAGGTAGCGCCCTGGCCAAGCGAGGGCATGGTTTGATAAATGAATTTGCAGAACTTGACAAAGGGCGGCTCGACTCTCTTCAAAAGCTTTTCCTCGGGCTCGACCCCAACAGAGGGAAGGGTTATTTTATGGTACCATTCTCCTGGTGTTGCAGCAAATTGCTTTATTTTTCTTGGCATAAAGTTCTTTCCCCAAAATCATTTCTTCAAAAGCCTTTTCAGGAAAACCGTTGTTGTCCAGTTCTTCCATCTGCCCAACACGTCATCGTAATCGATTTTGCCAAATTCCCTGATCTGCTGCTCTTTAAGTAAGATAATCTTGTTCCTGCAAACAGTGCTGTTCTCGGCTTCCAGCAGCACTGGCAGCTTGTGCTTGTTTTTAAGCTCAACCAAAAAGGCCTTGGCCTCGGCCCTCAGCCTGATGTCCTTCCACATCTCCTTCATTGTCAGGCCACTGGTCCTGCTAATTTTGTCAAACAACTCTGACTCCTTCAAATTGTCCTCTATTAGCTCAATGTGGTCCTTGCGAGCGTCGTAAAGCATTAGGTCAAGAAGGGCGCCCTCTCTTTCAGGGTCGTCAGACCAGTGCTTTTTTACTTCGGTCATTTGGACAACGCGCCTGTTCCTCTTCAAGGAGCCGGCAAACCTTATTGGGCGGGCAACGACGACGAGGTCTGTTGCCTTAAACGAGGTGTTTGGCACGCCCAAATCGTTGACAACACGGTCCCAGACACTGTAGGCAGAGTCCCCGTGAACGGTTCCCATGACAATGTTTCCCGCTGCACCAATTCGCATTGCCTCGTACAAAACCTTGGCCTCGTGCGATCTTATCTCACCAATGACCAGGGCGGAATCGCCAAGCCTCAGGGCAGTTCTCAAAGCCTCCTCTGGCGCAACCTCTGTGTCTGTCTTGCTGACGCTTATTGGGCTTCTTGTCTTCAGCCTCTGGATGTTGAAGCCAATTTTCTTCATGTAGGGCACAGGCAATTCCAGAGTGTCTTCCTGAACAATTATCCTGTTGCTTTGGGAGACCTCCAAAAGGCAGCTTCCAAGCAGGCTTGTTTTTCCACTGCCCCTGCTTCCGGTGAGAAGCATTGTTGCCTGCATGTCAACGAAGAATGAAAGCAGGCCTGCTGCCAGCGGGCTCAAGAAGTTCACGTCAATGAACTGCGGAAGAGTCCAGGGCGTTATCTTGTGAAGCCTGAACGCAAATGCCGAGCCGTCGGGCGCCAAAGGCGGGCCAATAATGGCGATCCTGCTGTCAAGGTCTGTCAGGTTAAAGTCAAGGACAGGGTGGGCTTCGTCAAACGGCCTTCCGGACATTGCCCTCATCTTGCTGATTAAGGAGTTGGCCTCGCCCTGGGTGTACAAAATGTTTGTCTGGCACTGCCCCAACTCGTTGTGCACAACGTAGAGTGGCTTCTGCCCAATGGGGCTGTCAAGGTATATATCTGTTAGCCTCCTGTCACTCAGAAGGATCTCGAGGATGCCATAGCCCACTGTGTAGCGCGCAACTATGGATGCAAGCTCTGAAATCTCGTCCAGCTCAAGCCTTATCTGGTTTTCCTTTCCAACATCCTTGATGGTTGACTCGTAAAGCCTCTCGAAGTAACGCCTGCTTTTTGCAACAGTGCTCAGGCTTGTTTTGCCAGGCCTGTAGCCGGAAACTATTTCACGTGTTTTGCTGAGCACAAAGTACTTCTCAGGGCTTAGCGTGTACTCAGGCGGGTTGATGAAGTAAAGGCACTCTGTCTTGCTTGGGTGCGAAAAGATCTGCACGGTTGCCTTCTTCACCGTGTACTCGTCCAACAATTCCAAACTTTCCATTTCGTCGAACATTAGCCTGCTTCCAATAAAGGAGGGCTTTACATCGGCTTCGAATATGCTGTGGTATAATTGCGCGGTTTCAGGAATTTGCCTAAGCTTGGTAAGGTAGGTTTTTATTTTTGAAATGAGCTCTGTTTTTTCAAAGGACTGTTTCAAAAAGGCGAGGATTTCAAAGTATGGCGCGGAACAGTTGACATATCCCTTGCCCTGGGAATCGGCCTTGCTTTTCTCAATCTTTATCTCCTTCAAGAGGGTTAAATATGCAAGAATTGGGTCAAATGCAATGAGGTCGTGGGCTATCTTGACCAGGGTGTCGTGCCTCTCGGAGAAGTAGGCCTCGCACTCTTTGGAGGCCTTGCCCAAATGCTTGTAGCTCCAGACTGTTTCCATGCTGAAGCGTTGCCTTAGGTTGGCTATCTCTATAAGCATCTTGGTCTGGGCTTCCCTGTAAACCCTTTCGTAAACTTCGGCTAGGACAACAAGGTCGGCCTCAACCTCGGACAAAACGGTTATTATGTGGTAGCGGCAGTGCAGGTCATTGGAAACAGAGGCACTGTAGGGGCAGTCCTTGCAGACAAAGATTAAATGCCGCCTTCCGCCCTCCTCCTTTACGACATGGTCTCCAACTTTCAATCCGCCAATCACCATTCTAAGCACGCTCCCAGAAACTTTTTTTCCTTCCGGAAAAAAAGTTTGCAAAACCCCAAAATTTGTGGCAATAGATTAAACCCTATATGCCACAAAAGGGTTGCATCTATAAAAGAATTAAACTTATATTTAAGGTTGAAGGTGGAAGAGAAATAGGGTAAATTTACTTGGCTTTCTTTTTCTTCGCTACCTTCTTAGGCAGCGTTATTTTTCTTTGAAGAGCAAGCCTTTTCAATAGGCCTGTAACCTTCGTATCCGAAAAGCCTGATACAAGACCCTGTCTGGTCAACCCGCTGGCTATGCCAGCCAAGCTGTTCCTATACCTCTCCTCAAGGCAAGTCCAGCCAGGTTTGTAGACAGAAAGAATCTCCCCAACAGCCACTCGCTCCCGTTCAGTGACACCCGCCGCAATTTTTTTGCGCGTGGCTTCTTTGCTCGCAGCCGAAAATTTTCGCGATTCTGTCTTTGGGTGGCCAAAGTGCCCTGGTCTGTTTGTAGGCACCATAAAAAAAATATTGGGTTTTCAGGTATTTTAATCCGCCCTTTGCCCAAAAAAAAGGTTAATAATGAGAAACGCATTAATTTGTTTCGAATGGCAAAAGGGAAAAGGAAGGAAATCGGGTTATCCTTTGGAGGTAAGAAAGCCAACAAGAAAGGCGGAATTGGCTTCTCTTTTACCAAGGATGATGCACAGAAGACAGGCAGGTTCCTGCTCCTCTTTGTAGTGGTCTACCTTGTACTGTCCTTTGTGGCAAAGGGCCTGATTGGCATTGAGGCAATAGAGCTTTCGGTTGCCAACAGCTCATTGGAAATTCTCCAAATGCTTGGGCAGACAGGCAGCGTTTCCTTTGCAGAGGTAGCGTTGATCGAGCTGGAGTCAGGCGTTGCAATTGAGATAAGCGAGCTCTGCACTGGTCTGATGGAGTTCTTGATAATCGTGGGCACGATTCTGGCCTCTGCCGGAATCAGTTTAAGGAGAAGGCTCACTGGCGCAGCCGTTGGAGGCGTCCTCACAGTGCTACTGAACTTTTTGAGAATTGTAATTACTGCTTTAATCATTGTCGGAACAGGTGACCTGGCCCTAATAGAGTTAACCCACAACATCCTGTTCAGGCTTTTCCTCTTTGTCTCAATTGCAGGCATTTACCTGGCTTGGTTCTACTGGGCGGCCTCAAAGGAAATAGATGGGAAGAAGTAGAATTATAGCATTGACTTTAACCAAGGCCAAACATTCCGGAGGAGCCTGCCTCCGAACCGGTTACCTCAACCGTTCTTGTCAGGCCGGCATAGTCCCTGTAATCAATGGAAATCCTGCCCTTGCCTGAATCCAAAACCGAATCGCACTCAATGTAGATGTTGCCGCCTGCGCCAACACTGGTTCCTGGCTGACCCGACGGAAAGGCCGCGCCGTTCAGGTTGCAGCTTGCGGTGGAATAGCCGCCTGCCATCGAAGCGCTTGTGACCTCGATGTTTCCGCCTGTGGCATTCTGAAGCCTGATGTCTGCAGCAGTTCCTGAGACAGCGCCTGCCTTCATCAAAATCTTGGCAGGGTCAGACGAAGAGAAGACCACTGAGGAAGCAGGGCTGCTGAAGATGAAAATTAAAACCCCTACAACCACCGCAATCAGGACCAGGGCCATGCCGTAAGTCATGAGATAATCCAGGGAAGACTGCCCTTCTTCAAACATGAAAACCAATACAACTTTAGTCAAAAGTAATATATATACTTTTTAGAAAAGGCAGAAAGATTGCCGCTTGCCCAAAAGAGGCTAGAATAATTACCTTAATATACCACTTTGCCCCTTTCTTTTCCTGCACTAATAATTGGTTTTATATAAAGATTAATATAGTAGTTAAATGGGGATATTAATTAGGGCAAAGGAGCGAAACCAAAATGTTTTCGGAAAGGCTTTCATCAGCCTACACTGGAATGGAAGAAAAGTACTATTCTTTGCTGGACTTCCTTGACCAAAAGGGCGTTCCTGTTTACGCCTACAACGACTTCCTGGAAGAAAAGGGGCTGCCGGCATTTCCAATAACAGTTGCAGTTCTCGTTCTAATCCTTTCACTCCTCTACGGGCTTCTGTTTGTAGGGGGAAGCATCAACCCGGCAATCACAATAGGCTTCTCAGACCAGTTCAACGAGCCGGTTTCCAACGTGACACTAACCATTAAGGACAGTTTTGGAAATTTGATTAGGAGCCCTAAATCCATATCCGACGGCGACACCATTACACTGCAGGACATTCCACTAGGAGCAGAGCTTGTTTTAATTGCGGAAAAGAACGGCTTCAAAAAGGCCGAGCAGAAAATTCCCATCTCAAAGCAGAACATGCCTGTGAGCATCTCAATGCTGAAAGATGTGGTCGGCATCAACGCAAGTGTTCAGCTGCTTGACTCGGAAACATCAGACCCAATAAGGGGGGGCCGGGTCAATGCAGAGTGGCAGGGCTCAACAAGGGCAGGCACAAGCGACGCTGATGGCAAGGTTGAACTTGCAGGCATCCAAAGCAACACAGAAATTCTTATCGTAGTTGAGGCAGACGGCTACGAAACCTCCAGGGAAAACTACACCTTTTTGGACCAGGAAAACAAGGAAATCAGCCTTGTTGGCAACAGCGCAAGCTTCCAGGGCAATTCAAATCTCATTGTAAGCGTGGAAGACGAAGAAGGCAATCCGGTAAGCGGAGCAAAGATTGTGCTAAAGGACAACCAGAACGACACAAGCATTGAAGAGAGAACCTTGGAAGAGAGCGAGAGCGTGTTCTCAGCCTCCAAAGGGACAAGTGTCAGGCTGATTGTGGAAAAGGAAGGGTTTCTAACCTATGACAGCCTGGACTTCAGCGAAACCAGGACAATGAGACAGGACGAGGAACTCTGGCCAGTCATCCTTGCAAAGGGAGGAAGCAGGCTAATCATAACAGCTTTCGTTGGGCAAAGCCCGCTGAGCGATGCAGCAGTCCAGCTATACGACCTCAACGGCAACCTCAAAGGCGACGACATAACAGGCTTTGGCGGAACGGCAGAATTCACAGGCCTAAGCCCCGAAGAATTCTTTGTCACAGCCTACAAGCAAGGCTACCTGCCAACAAGGGAAAAAGTCAATGTCGCAAGCACTGAAAAGATTAGCCTAATACTTGAGCCGGCAGACGCAACAAACAGCTCATACCTTGGCATAAGCGTCATGGACTCGTACATGGCAGGCGCGGCCAACACAGACCTGAAATTTTTTGAGAGAAGCGTTGGGCAGGAAATTCCCCTTGGAATTCCCAACATAAAAACAGACCTAACAGGCTATGCAAGCATTGTGGCAAAGACAGGGACAGTTGTAATAGTTTATGCAGAAAAAGACCTGCAAACTGGCTTTGGGGAAAAGACGGTTGAGGCAAACAAGGACAACCAGCTCGTGATTGAGCTGTCAAGGCCAATAAATGTTTTGGAATTGCAGATTCTGGACGAGGAAGGCAACCCGATGGCAGGCACAGTTTCCATAGAAAGCGTTTCAGGTTCGCTCTTGTACGATGACACAACCGAGGACGGCCGAATCTTCTTTGACACAGAGGGAAACAAGGACGCGATAGTAAGGGTTGAAACTTTGGATGGGAAAACCTTCTCCCAAAGGCTGAGCGTCGAGGGAAAAGACCTCATTCAACTAAACCTGGGCGATGCCTCAACAGGGATTGCGCCCGAGATTGAATTCACTGGCGTGCTCAACGAGCAGGGAGAGCCAACAGAGGGCATTGTGCCAGGGAAAGACTACTGGCTTGGGTTCCAGGCAAGCTTTCCAACAGGCGTGGAAAAAGGCGGCTTCCACATAAGAATAGGGTCTGATTCAATTGCATTTGTTGACTCGCAAACAGCAGGCATTACAGGATATGAAGCGGCAACAGCAGACTTCTTCTATGGAATAAGCTTCCAGCCGCTGCCAAGCCCTGGAAGCGAAACCTCAGACAGGCAAAACTCAGGAACCTCGGGCCAATTAAACAAATTCCTGGAGCTCTACTTTGAGGAGCCGGAAAACACAGTGGCATTCACCGTAAAGGTGAGGGCAAGGGAGCTCTCAGCCGCAGAGGACGTGGAACTGCACTACAGAGGCTGGTCAGAGGTAGGCGGAAAGATTTTCAGGTTTCCAGAAGATTTGGAGCTCGGGGAAAAGAATTTCACAGAGGAAAAGACCGCACTTTATGCAGAAGCGCAAAAGGCAACAGTAAAGCTGTTCTCCACAGAGGCAAGCTGCGACCAGGACTTGTGCGGAAACTACTACTTTATCCTGCCAAACGGAATATACGTTGACACGCAAGAATTCACAGCGGTAACCGAGGACCTCTACTCACTGCAAATAGAACTAAGCTCAAAAAAGCCGTTGAACGTAATACTAAAGCTTGACACAGACAAAGCTAATCCCAAAATAGAGTTTACAGGATACGATGTGGACGAGTTCGTGGACCAGCAGGAAGCAGGCGAGCCAGAAGAAATTGACCTATCAGGCCAGGGCTACCTGGACTGGCCGGAGGGAAACGAGGAAGGACAGCAAAACGCAAACCCGCTTGGATTCGAACAAGGAAGCGGAAGCACATCCCTTACGGTGACAGGTTTGGGGGTCAGCCCTGACAGAAGCAGAAAGGTAAGGGTTTACTTCAGGGCAACAGCCGAAGGCAAAGCCGAAATAAAAATGCAGGCAGCCTCAGACTCAGTCATAAACGAGGAGTTTTCCTTCGAGGTCCAAAGAAACAAGGAACTGCAAGTAACCATCAAGCCAAGGGAAATAGAGCTAGGCGAACCCTTCACCATAACCGTTTTGGACGGAGAAGACGGAACCGAACTCCAAGAGGCAACAGTGCAAATAAAAGACAGTGAAGGAAAGATTGTGAAAACCCTGGCAGGAAGAGGCAGCACAAGAAGGGGTTTAAACGGCGAATACTACTTCAAGGACTTGGAAGCAGGCTTCTACACCGCAAACATTCACGTAACAGGCTACAAAAGCCTCGAGCACGAATTCTCGGTCGTGGCCCAAAACCTGCTGAGCACAAACAATTTCATCACAATTGACATACCAAAAGCCACAAGGGAAAAAACGCACACCTTCAGCCTGAGTGGAATGGGCAAGGCATTCTCAGGCATCTCATACGAGCTCAAAAAAGATTCAGACTTCCCAAAAGAGTTTGCAGTAAGCCTGACCCTGCCGGAAAGCATTGCTGAGGGACAGGACCCGACAGGCACCATAAGAGTAATAGTAAACGTTAACGACGAAAGCGAAGAAAACATAACAGGCGAAGCAGACCTGATCCTCAAAGGAAACCTCAACGGAAGAAGCCCAACCAAGACAGACATAAGGCTGAAAATAAACTACAACAAGGCCTTGGACGAAGACTGCCTCAAATTCGAAAAGGAGCAGCTGCAAATAAGGCTTCTTGGAAGGGCAGGCAGCACAGCCATGGAAGAAATTGAGGTAACAAACGAATGCGGGCAGGCCCTAACCCTGACAGCAAAAGCCGAGGCCATCCAAACAGACCCAAACATCACGGTTACAGTGCCCACCTTCAGGATAGAGAAGGACGGTGTTGAAAAAATTAAGATATCTGCATCCAACATGGTTGAAAGAATGGGGGGAATGTACATCAGGCGCGACTTCAGGGTAAAGCTTGAGTCAGACCAGCTTTCAAAAACAATTCCGCTTACAGTTGTCATCGACAACCCCCAGTTCAACCTGTCCTACCCCCCAAGCGTTGCCCTCTGGATGGTGAGGAACGCGGCAGACGAGCAGGCATATGCCCAGGTACCATTCCAGGTAATGAACAACGGGCCAATTCCGGTAACAGGGATGAGAATTGCCCTCAGGCCGGAAGCATACATGCAGGGAATCCAGGCAGGCTTCAAGCCATACGAGATCCAGGGAGTAAACCTCAACCCAAATTCGCCTCTGACACCGCAAAGGTATGTCTACGCCCAAACAAGCAAGACAGACGCCCTGCAAAAGCCAGGCCAGGGATGGATAGAATTCTTTGGGACTGTCGGGGGAAGGCAAAGGCAGCTTGGCAGAGCAGCCGTCAGCGTCAACTACTCCGGCACAAAATGCCTAAAGGCAGAGGCAGTCGACGAAATGACATTCAGCAGCAGCGACGTTTCACAGGGAACGCTTGAAAGGAAAATAAGCGTTAAGAACGAGTGTGCCGAGCCAGTAAGGCTGACAGGGGCCATAAAGCCAAAGACAGTGAGCGGGAATACCTTTGTGGCAAGCCCGCCAAACGTTGTCCTAAATGCGGGGCAGAGCCAGGAATTCAAGCTCATCCTGATAAAGGGCGCGGAAACCAGGCGGGTTGCAGCCATAAAGGTTATCGGCCTGTTGACAAGGCAAAACCAGGAAATTGAATCAAACGAAATAAGGGTAACGCTAAAGCTTGGGGTGGAAGCAGCCACAACAGACGGAAAGGCAACCGCCAAAGTTGAACTAAAGAACTGCAAGGAAGGCGAAGCACCGCAGGTAATGGCATTTCCGCTTCTCTCGGACGACTGCAGCCAGGGATACTGTGATGCAAAGCAGCTTGCAGAATACCTGGCAAAAAAGGCAGAGACAGCAGCCAAAATGGCCAAAGACAAAATAACGGGAGCAAACAACAGGAAGGAAAAATTTGGCAAATGCACGGAAAAGGGATACTGCAGCTTTGACCAAATGGGCATTTTGACCGACAGGTTCCCGGTATACATGCAACTTGACTTCATGACAATGGAGGTGCTGGGAGAAGCACTGCGAAAAACATCTGAGCTGAGCGAATACGATGTAATTCCCGGCACCAAAAAGGTGGAAAACATTGGGAACGTAGGCTTCTCACTTGGAAACGTTTACCTTGGGGGCAGCTTCAAGGGATGTGGAAAGTATTATGTTACGATTGACGGGGCGGCAATGGCGGACGACACAGGCCAAATAAGGCTTGATGGCAAGAAAAATTTTATGATAATCCTGAACATTGAGACCCCGAGGGCAACAACCGACGAATGCCGGCACCAGGTTCAAAACGTTTCAAACTTCCTGCCGGTTGACGAGGGCTTTACAAGATTTGAGAACAGGCATGCCTGGCCAGGCCTGGTAAACGCCAACTCAGAGTTTAAAGAGCTGGCAGAGGCGTTTGCAAAAGAGCTGTTTGGAAAGTCGGACGGAAGGTATGCTTCAAACATTTCGGCAACCAGCAACAAGCTCGAAATAGTAAAAGGCGGCCTGGACCCAGGAGACCTGCTCAAGATAAGCATCAAGAAAGAGAAGGAGGGAAGCAACCCAGACAAGCCAAAGACAATGCAGGCACATATACCATCCCACTACAGCAAGAACAACACTGAACTCACAGGCGCAATCGCAAAGGCGTTTGCAACCTTCAAGGCAAACTATATGGAGGACGCCTGCTGGGGCTCGGACGAAGAAGGCGAGTACATTGTAATGCGGGGCTACACAGACATTGACAAGCTCTATGGAAAGCTCGCCATTTCGGGGAAAGACAAATCCATCAGGATAAACAACAGCGAGCAATGCATTGACCTCAATGTTACAAGCAAGGTGGCCGAAAGCGTTACCTTTGACCTAAGCCTGAAGCAGGTTGGAGATACAACAACCGGCATGAAGAAGATAAGAATAATTACTAAGGGGAATGCAAAAGAGTTCGTGGAGCTAATCCCAATGCCACAAAAGAACAGTGCAAAGGGCGCCAGGGAATTGCACCTCAAAAAGGTCAAGACACCCGGCGTGGAGCAGTTCAAGGCCGAATTCATGCTATGCGTGGAGGGAGACGAGCGCTTCCCGATCGCAGCGCAAAACATTGAATCCGTCAAGGTAACGGTGCATGGCAGTGCAGGCACAGCAACCAGAAAGGCAAGCCACGAGGTCAAGGTTGAGGCATGCGGAATTCATCCAAAGGAGCTTGCGAAAAAGATTGTTGAAAGGCAAGAAAATATGAAAAATGGCTCTGAGGAAACCTACTATGCCTTGCTTGGATGGAAAGGCACGCCAGAGCCACCAAATTCACTTAACTTTTCAAAGTTTGCGAGAATGCTTGCACTGCAGGCAGAGATAGACAAACAAGGGCCGTCAGGCTTTGGAACGCCAATAACAGGCTTGAGTAGCCGGGAGGAAAAGATGCAGAAGTACAGGTGGGGAGGGATTGGAGCATACTTTGGCGCCTGCGCAGTGCCAGCCTTCTTTACGCCATGGGCAAGCGTGCTGTTCGATTGTGCTCTGCCGGCAGGGTGGGCACTTGCAGATACTGGCGCGACAAGCAAGGAGATTAAGAATCAGATCATTAATTGGACAAAAACCGCTCTTGGCCCGGTGGGAAATGTTGCTCTTACCCCAATAATAAACGGAATAGGCAGGTTATTTGGAGGGGACGGAGAATTCAAGTTTTCGGTTGGACAAGAGCCTGAAGAGTATGTTGGCGAAGACATTGCAGAGCAGGACTTCGGCGAACTTTTGGAGGGCGGGCTTTACTTTGTGCCCACTAAATCGGTTTTGGATGGCTTGAGCGCTGCCGGAACAAAGGTGTCGCTTTCTTCCGCCAGAAACCTGGTGTATGGCAGGGTTGGAGGATTAAACCTTTGGGACAGCTTTGCCAAGGAGTTTGTCGACAACAAAGTAAAGGGCTTGCCTGCTAACCTCAGCAAGGAGTTGAAAAATGAGCTTGCAAAGAATGCAAGGGAAGCTGCTGAGGACGCGCTGTTTAATAAGAGCCTAAATCCGTTAACAGGAAGAATGCATTATGCTGGACTCCAATCACATGTAAGAGGAAAGCCTCCTGCGCTTGACAAATCCTTTAACGAAAGCTCGAAGAAATTTGACGATATTCTGGCAGACGTGCTTACAAGGGGTTCAATGCCTGTGGATCTCGCGGATATAGCCAAAGCAAAAGCAAAGAACGCCAGGTCAATCTTTAACACAAGAGTAATTTCCGATGATTTAGCTACAAGATTGCAAAATGAGAGTCTGGAAAGCTTGGCTGGTGGCACTGCAAAGTCAAAGGAAAAAATTGCAAGTCAGATATACAACTCTCTGGAGAGGAATAACAGGGAGGTAATGGAAGAGCTCATTGACCAGATGGGTAGGGGAACTGATGTAAGTAAGATAATGGAGAATATGACTACCAAGGCCCGCACCGAGTATCTCGCAAAATTAAAGGGAAGTGTGGATAATATTGTGGATACATCCTTAACGCACTTCAGTTCAAATAACTCTGATGACATCTACAAGGCGATACACAACACTGTTAATCCAAAGATACTTGCCAAGCTAAAGGGCGATTATGCAGATGATATGGCAAAACTTGTAAAAGGGCAGGTGAAGAAACCGAGGGCTTTATCAAGGCTTGGAAGATTCTTCAAAGGAATGGGTTTGGGCGCCTTGTCCGGAATTGCCACAAATGCAATCGGATTGGTGGCACACTCCTTTTATTGGAAAGAGGTCGGCCTCAACCCAGTGAAAAGTGAGGCAGAGCTTATGGCAAGCGAGCTGATTGAAGTGCTTGACGAGAAAGGGAATGTTATCGGGGTGAAAGAGGTCTTGACAGACATTAAACTGCTCAAGCACCATTCCTACAAGATTGTCGTATCGAAGAGCCTTGATGGAAAGTTTTTGGTGAAGATGACTCCGATAAAAACGGACGCGCAATTCAATAAGATGGCTGAAGCAATTAAGAAAAAGCCTGAGAGCAACTGGAGCCTTGACTGCACAAGCTATGCATCAGAGGAAGTCGACCTTCTCTTGGGCAGGCTCAACCCGAAGTATATTGCAGGGACTGTTGAGTCTGAACACGCCACGGCCTACCACAAAAACGAGGAAATAATCAGGTACTTCTCAAAGCAATACGGCGTAAAGGAAGAGCTTATAATGGCGGTTCTGATTGAGCAGCCAGAAAAAGTCAAGGAATGCGGAATTGGAGAGGAATGGTACAACGACAACCTTGACGAAAGCGAAAGGAACAGGATTGTTGGATGCGCAACAAAGCGCTTGCGCGATGCCGTGGACAAGAAGCAGCCCCTGAGCAGCTTCTCAAATGCCGAAAATAAGGGAGCCTATGTCAAAAAGATTCAGAAAATACAAGGCGATTGGGCTAAATTCAGGGTTAGTGAAGCAAGTTAACTATTTAAACAAAAAAAGCCTTTCTTATATCGCATGAAACGCAGCGAAAAGGGCTTCAAATCGCGAAGCGGTTTGGGTTTTCCCAAGGCTTTTTCTCCACTGGGAGAAAAAGGCTTCAAATTGCCTCAAAGGCAATTTGGATTTTCCCAAGGCTTTTTGCGGAAGCAAAAAGGCTTTAACCTGTTCACCGCTTTGGTCAGCTTTTTGCTGATCATGCTTTCAGTCCTGTTGATTCAGTCAATGATCCAGACAGAGAGGAATGCGACCGACACGATTGCGAAGATTGAGAGCAGGAACAGGCTTGAGGCAACGGCCGAGATGGCGAGGGCTGATGCGCTCCAGGTCTTCAACTATGGGCTGAGAAAAAAGATTGAGGACTGGCTGACCAGGCCTGAAACAGGCGGCCTCACTTTGAACCTACAGGACCAGACCTGGGAACAGATTCAGACAGAGTTTGCAGAAAGCAAGTTTGGGGGCGACCAGTCAAGCCCGTTTGCAAAGTTCACCGCAAGCAGCCTCGAGGGAATTTTTTACAGCCCAGCCCATTTTGGAAACTACACGATTTCACTCGAGGGAAAAGCCAACTTCGAGAAAATAATTGAGAAAACCATTGAAAAAAGCCTTGATGACTTCTTTACGGTAATAGACTGCCCTGAAGGAATCCCGACGACCTGCGAAAAGGGCACGTTCTATGTTAACCTTCACATTGAAAGGTTGACACAAGAGGAATATGAAAAGCTTCCAAGGCTTTGCGTTGAAGACAGGGCAACAGGCGAAGAGCTCAAGGAAATAGTTCTGCCGAGGACAACCTTCAGAATCTACATTCCACTCAGGTTCTTCAAGGCGATTGCAGAGGCAAAGGCAGTAACCCACTTTCCGCTTAGCGTACCCCCAAACTCGCCGGCAGACAAGGGCCTCTTCTCCCCAAAGATACACAACGAGATAGAGCAAATGGGTTTAGGGGTTTGCGACTTTGGAAAGTGCGCGCCGAGAACAAACCCCATGCTGCCAGGTGAAAGAGAGCTCGACTCAGATACCACCTTTTGCTCAGGGGACAACACCTCGCCAAACTGGCAGAGCGGCCTGACAACAACCCTTGAATGCGGAGAGTCCTGGTGCAGCAACTATAGTTTGCCCAAAAACTACAATGCAAACAGCAACGATGACTGGACAAGCATGCAAAACGCGCTTAGCAAGGTGGGAATGGCCAGAGCCTGCCAGGTCATTAAGGAGGCAAGGCAGGCACACCTGATTGACGCCATGCCGGATGACGACTTTTCGCTTGTTGGAAACCAGTGTAAGGAGGACGGAGACTTTCTTGCCTACGATATCTCGGTGGACGTTGACACCTTGGACAGTAAGAAGATTGGCATCGGGCCAAGTGCTGCTCAGCCATCAGACCCTGGCAGAAACCTTGGACTGTTCTTTAACTCTGGGGAGAACAAGGTTGACTTTCCGCACGTAAGGGATTCAGAGCTGGCTTGCAGCAACCCTGGGACCGAGTCAAAGTCAAGGTGTGCAGAGATAAAAAGCATTAAGGTTACGCTTGCCTTCAAGGAAGAGAACAAGGACTACATGGTGAGGGAAGCAACCGGGGGAGAGGAAAGAATTTACAAAATTTCCGTTTACGACAACACCTATGTGCCGTTCACCGCAAACTGGAGCCAGGGAGAACAGGGAGCAGGCGGCCTTTACGGCGGCCCGCCAGTGAAAACAGGGTGCAGTATGGACGCAGGGCAGGGATGGTACTGTGTTACGAAGCGCCAGGTTGGGCCGCTTGGGAAGGATCCCCAGACAGTTGGCTGCATGCCAGGATAGTGGCATTGGGTGACTAAAAAGTCTTGAAGATGGCCAATACCATTAGAGTTTGCGGCTGGGAAAGCTATTTAAATGAGAAAATCCTTACTCCTAGCTAAGGATATATTAATAAATAAAGAAAAGAAAGAATAATACTATAGAGTGAGCAAGTGAACGTTCCATGGGTGTTGGAGAAAGCTTGGGCAATTTTTACAGGTCCTTGGAAGACCGCTACTATTCTGGAATAGACTGGCTTGACGAAAAAGGCCTGTCCCTCTACCCAATAGTTGAAAAACTTGAGGACAACAAAATTCCCTCCTTCCCGCTTGCTGTTTTGATTGTCGTTCTTGTTCTTGCAGGAATTTTTTTCGGCCTTGGAATGGTTGTAATGCCCCAGGCCAAAATAATCCTGGTTGTTTCAGATGCCAAGACAGGCATTGCCCTGGCTGACGCAACAGTGATTGTTACAAGCGCTTCAGGCCAGGCGATTTCGGCAAGAACTGATGAAGGGGGAAGCGCTGAAATCAATGTGCCGGCCGAAGAGATAACTGTTGAGGTAAGCAAGGTGGGTTACGACTCCAGCAGCTTTACCATGACCATTTCAGGAACAGAGGAAAAAGAGGTAGAGCTCTCCAGGGGCGTGGAAATGTTTAACAGGACAATACAGCTGTTGCAAAAGGGCACAAGCCAGCTTATTGACAAGGACGTCCAGGTTCAGTTCAACTGCTCTGAGGAAGGAGTGGACTTCGAGGCCACAAAGACAAGCTCTTCAGGCCTGATTGATTTGAGGGTGCCAAGCAACTGCGGAGACATTATTGCCACACCCATTTCAGGATTTACCACGGACGACGGCAAGCTCAGCCTTGACGATGAGGCGCCGCAGCTTTTCCTGGAGATGGTTATTGTAAACAGCGGCACAGTGCAGGTAGTGGTTGAGAATGAGGCAGGCGAATCATTGGTCGGAATGGAAGTAAAGGTTTACACTGAAAACAGTGCCCATCTTGGAACCAGGGATACGGACCCTTCGGGCACGGCTTCCTTTGACAGCATCCAAACAGGAAAGGTTTATGTTACTGTGAACGACGAGCAGCAGGGGCGATATGCCATCTTTGACAGCAGTCAGCTTGGAGCGGAAGGGGTGAAAGAGCTTGTCAAGGACGCCACCCTTATGTTCGAGGTAACCATGCAGAAGTCTGTGGCAGGCAGCATAAATATACTGCTTAAGGATTCCCTGACACAGGAGCCGGTGGAAAACGCCCAGGTTTTCTTGAAAAAAGACGGAAAGGTTATGAATGACGAGTACAGCGGCCCGGATGGCACTGTGAAATTCGATGTGGGTGAAAGCGTCTCGTTCGAGCTAGAGATTGACGCCGAGGGCTACCTTATTGCAATTGAAAAGCCTGTGACGACAGGCGAAAGCCTCAACACCATTTACCTTGAGCCGGCTTCCGCCGACAACTCACAGGTGCTCGCCGTAGAGGTTGTTGACAGCAGGGGAAAGCCTATTGGCAATGTCAGGCTCGTCCTCAAAAAGGCCGACAGCACGATTTTTGCAAACAATGTGGTAACGGGCTCTGACGGACTGGGCGAGTTTGTGAATTTGCCACTGGAAACCTATTACGTTTACGCCGTGAAGAAGGGATTCGAGGGAAAGAATTCCGACCCGATTACTGTTAAGGCAAGGCAGGAAAACAAGCTGAGGGTTGTTCTGCCAATCGGCTTTGGAAATTTGGAGGTTGTGGTTTTGGATGACGAGCTGCAGCCAGTCCAGGGCGCGGTTGTTGAGGCAATCAATGTTTTGAATGACCAAAAGGAAATGGAGGAGATTACAAACCTGAAGGGAAAGGCAAACTTTGACTTTAGGGCAGACAAAAAGGTTTACTTCAAGGTTGATGCCCAGGAATTTTTGCCCTACTACAGCATGGCAGTAATGCCCGATGCAGGCAGCACTGTTACAACAGAGATTATGCTTGCAAAGGACCCGGGACAGCTGCAGGTAAAGCTTGTTGGACTCTACCAGGAGGGGGAGCTCGCACCCAAAGAGCTTGCGCCAGGAGCAAAGTATACTGCAAAGCTGTTGCTTTTGCTGCCGAAAAACTCACACTTCAATGAGGCAGGACTGCATTTGAGGGTAGGGGATGCCGACGAGGGAAAGACAAACATCATGGAGGAAGACAGCATTTACTTAAGGGATGTTGTTGGCTCAACAGCATCAATCTTAAAGGGCACGAGCTTTACGCCACCCAAGGGCTATGCAGTTGACTCAGGCAATTTGACTACGGGCGACAGCAAGTGGGCAAACCTTGTCTGGAAGAATGTTTCGCAGGGCGCCTACGCTGTTGAGGCAGTGGTGCAGGTTGAGGAATCGGCACAGCTTGGCCAGATCCTGTACATTTCATACAGGGGCTGGGGAAAGGAAGGAAGGCTTACCAGGTTCCCGGCAGACGCAGACCTTGCCGGTTCCGAGTCTACGGCCGCAAAGCACGCGCTTTACGCCAACGCAAGGCAGCGGGCCTACACTGCAGGGCCGAGCAATTTGTGCGGCACGAGCTTTTGCAAGACCTTCAGCATTGAGGACAATGCCAGGGCTTTGAAGGTGAACGTAACAAAGCAGTACTCTGCCACAATTGGAAGCAGCTACAAGCTCAACTTCCTGATTTCGAGCACCGCAGACCAGGCATTTACAAACGCAGAGATAGAGCTTGGGAGCAAGGGAGACGGTTTAAGATTTGAGAATTATGCAGTCACTGACGCAACAGGCCTGAGAAGCGAGGGAACTGTTGAAGGATACGCCTTCTCAAAGGAAATTGGAGACATGAGGAAGGAAAGCAGTGTCTTTGGCTTCATTGACTTCAGGACCGAGAAGGAAGGCAGCAACATCCTGACCATAACGATTAAGAGCAACAACCAGCCTGTGCTGACCGAAACCATTGACATAAAGGTTGCGGCCGCAGAGCAGCTGCAGCTCGACATAATTCCAAAGGAGATAATTCCGGGAATTGACAACAAGGTTTTGATAAGGGTAAGCGACGAGGCAGAAGAGCCTGTAAGCAACGCCGTTGTTTCGGTGAAGATGGATGAAACCCTTGTCCTGTCAAGGGAAAGCAATGGCTCAGGCATTGTAGAGTTTGAGCTTGAGAGCCCGGGAAGCGGAAGCAAGCTTGAGATTGAAGCGTCAAAAACAGGCTACAGGGAAGCAACCCTTGAAATGGCCATTGACTCGGAAATTCTCAGTGTCACACCACCAAAAATAAGTGAAAAGCTGGACATTGCAAGGCGGGAAATTGAAAAGCAGATCTGGCTGGACAACCAAACAGTAACAGACCTCATAATTTCAAAGATGTCGTTCAGCAGGTCGTTTGAGGAACTTGTCGAATTTGAATGGGATGACGATTATGCGGGAGAGCAGCTCAAGGCAGACTCAGACATAAACATTTTCCTCTCCATAAGGCTGACGGACAAGGGAATGCTTGTCACAAAACCAGTAAAGCTTGAGGGAAGCATGTCAATCCATACCTTCAGCCAGGAAGAGCAGCTTACCTTTGTCGAAAATGTGCCAATAGAGATAAGAATCAGCCTCGGAGGCGACGTTGACCAGGCAAACTGCCTTGAGCTCGTGCCAGTCAAATGGGAAGTTATAACATCATCAGACGAGCCGGAAACAATGGACTTCACTTTGAAGAACAACTGCCGGGTGGACGACAGCGAAATCGTGCTGTCAGACCTTGAGGTAAGGGTTGACGCAGGCAAAAGCAATTCTTTGGGCAAGTTTACAATAAGCAGTGATGAGCTGCCGGACGCAAAGACAGCAGTGCTTTCCGAGGAAGCGGTTAAGATTGCGGACTCCGTGCCGGCTGGATTTGAGGGAAAAATAACCCTAAAGTTTGACCCAAACACAGGAGTGGACTCAGGAACAGGAAAGCCAAAGATAGTGCTTGTTGCAAACCACGCCTCCTCAAAGGGCAAGGAAAAGATCACACTGAAGCTGCCGGTTGAGCTGCATGTAAGCAACCTAAGCAAGTGTGTGGAAGTGGTGGCGGACGAACCAATCATTGTGGAAACAATGCCCTTCAACACAGGCTACGGCAACTACAGGGGAAACTATAGCCCCTACGGCGGCGCAGGCTATGGCGGCTACCAATCAGGAGGTTACTACGGAGGATACCAATCAGGGGGCTACGGCGGCGGCTACCAGTCCGGCGGATACGGCGGCGGCAGCAATTATGGTTACGGCAACCTTCCAGGCGGCAGCGGCTACATGGGCGGCCAAATGTACCCCAATCCAAACTTTTCAAGCCCCTACTATTCAAATTACTATGATAGGGGCCAGGACAACTCTTGGAGATATGGCCTGGGAGAAAGCACATTTATTGTGAAAAACAACTGTGCCTCAGAAGTTGAAATTGACCTTGATATGGGATCAACTCTTCGCGTTGAAAACGACAAGTTTGAGCTAAAGCCAAACGAGGACAACTCGATAAGGGTTGAGTCAGGCTACAGAATGGGCAAGTACGACATCAAAGTCTTTGCAAAAAGAAAGGGCTCAGAGGACAAAAAGCAGAACATTGATTCAATTGACGTGATTGTAAGGAGACAGGATGAATTGGACGAGGAATGCATCAAGCTCAGCAGCACAAACATAAAGCTCAACGACTTCAGTGGCAGGCCAGTAAACAGCGAAATATACAACTACTGCTACGACGTGGGGGTCAGGCTTGGAAGGGGCCCGGACGTCATAAAGTTTTACTGCAAGCTTGCAGGCCAGCCAATGAGAGAATACCGCTTTGAAGGAGAAGAGGAAGGCAGCAGGATAAGCCTGCAGACCGCGCCCTATTCGCCAGGGGAAAGCTATGTAAGTTCAGGGCCCTGGGCCCAGCAGGGGATGAGCTCACAGGGCTTCATTACCACTGGAATGAGCGGAGGCGCAATGCCAGGCCTTGGAAGTTATGGACACGAGTGCGACATGGTTGACCAG